>JAWVZS010000010.1:0-12743 GCA_033722055.1 Nitrosopumilaceae archaeon | reverse complement strand
TTTACATCTGCTTTGTTGAATCGTTTAAGTGCAGAGCGTCCAAATGTATATGGAAATATTTGATTTTTCAAAGATATTGCAGTCTTTAAGCCAGGATCTTTTATTTCAATGTCAGTCATATCCCATTTTCTGAATAATAAAAAGTTCTTAGTTTGTGCCAATCTCTATCTCCTTGGTTTTTCCTTCTTACCTATTACTAATTCATGAAGTGATGTTCCATTTACTTTGAATACTTTGAATCTAACACCAGGGATATCACCCATTGCACCACCTTGAGTTGCACCCATTCCTTGTACATGAACTTCATCGTGTTCATCAATAAAGTTCATTGCACCGTCTCGGGGTAAAAATGCAGTTACTGCTTTACCATTTTTAATTAATTGAACACGAACACATTTTCTTACAGCAGAGTTTGGCTGCTTTGCTGCAATTCCAACTTTTTCTAAAACAATTCCTCTAGCTTGAGGTGCGCCACCAAATGGATCTGATTTTTTATCAATACCTAGTTCACGTCTTTTGTATGTAGAGATTGCCCATCTTTGTCGTTTTCTTTTTGCTTTTAAAACTCGACCTGAGAATAATCCTAGTGGTGATTTTGTCATACTTTACAACTCCATTGTTTGTCTTTCAGGACTATTAATCAAAACACTGCTAATATCAAAATATCTCTTAGCTAGTAGTCTAGCCTTTTCAGCATTTCTTCCTTCACGGCCCACTACAATTCCTTTCTTTTTTGGATCAACCATCACTATTGCCTGTTTTGAGCCATCTGGTCGATTATTTATTTTTACTTCAGAAACTAATTTGTTATTCAGCAAGTTTTTGAGAAAATTTGCAGGATCTTCATCATATTCAACAAGTTCAACATTTTTCTTTACAATGTTTTGAAGTGATTTAATGTGAGAACCTCCTTTACCAATGGCAAGACCCATTTTACCATTGTTTACAACAAAAATAACACGATTTTGTTTTTCATCTTCTACACAATCCCTAGCTGTAGCACCAGTTACGTTTTGAAACAAAGACATCATTCGCATTTGATCAGTTGTTAATTTTATTGATTGTGTCATTAGAACCCTAGTTACCTCCGGACTAAAATTGTCTCATTTAAACGTTCATGAGTTATGAAATCACTATTCATTATTTTCCTCTGTTTCTTTGAGAATTGATTTGATGTTTGCATCACTTAGTGATTTGAATGATAGAGTGGAAATACGAAATTGTAATCCGCATAACTTTCCTAATGAGATTGAAGTTCCTTCAAAATTAACCAACGGAACTTTGCCTTTTTTTGCGTTTTCTTGAATTTTTTCTGACATTTCTTTGTTAACAGAGTTAGATAATACGACTAATTTTGAATCATTCAAAGAATTCAGGACTTGTTTAGATCCAATTGTAAGTTTGTCTTCTTTGAGTGCATCTTTCAATGCTTTTTCTAATTGTTTGCTCATATTACCTAAAGTCAGTCCTCATTCAAGTCATTTATAGGTTTATTGAAAAAATTACGCATCTAAAATTAGTTTAGAAACCCAAAAAGAGATGAAATTGCTTTAGTGAACTCTTCTAAAAAGTTGCTTTCCTTTTTTTCTGTATTAGTTGAACTGTTTAACACAGACTCTTCTTTTGGTGGCTCAGGTGGAATTTCTTTTTTAATTTCTTGGGGTTCTGGTCTTATTACATCTATGATTTCTTCTTGTGCGGATTGTTCAGCTAGTATGTTTGCCATATTCTTTCTTGCAGTAATGTAGTTTGGATTTTCTTGGATTACTTGTGCATAAAGATTGAGTGCTCTATCGGTATGACCTAATTTTGCCAAAGCGTTTGCCTTGTTGTTTATTGCAGGAATAAAATCAGAGTCAACATCTAGTGCCTTGTCATATTCATTGATTGCTTCATAATAGTAGCCTAGTTTTGCTAAGGCAGAGCCTTTGTTTACAATAATTTCTACATTGTTTGGATCATTTTTCAAAGCTGTATCAAAAGATTCCAGTGAATCTTCCCAATTACATAGTCGGTATAATGCAGGTCCCATTCCATCATAGTATGTGATACTGTCAATCAATGTAGAAGGATCACAGTTTAGATTTATTTGATTAAGTAACTTTCCTAGTTCAATATCTTCAACAGTCAGATTATCAAATTCTTCTGGAGTTTGTTCTTTTTTCTTTGGTTCTGGTTTTGTTTTGTCTTTTTGTTTTTGATCATTTTGTTTTTGTTTATTATCAATAATACTAGAATTATCTACAGTTTTTTTCTCTGATTGTGTTTCTTCTTTTATGATAGATTCATTGTTTTCAGTTTCTGTATTAGTTTCAGTTGGTTCATTTAATGAATCATTAGATTCATCAGAAATTGTTTCAGATTCGATTTCAGTATTATTTTCAGAAGAGGGTTCAACAATATCTGGAATGGGTTGCTCAGTTATTGGTTCAGACAGATCTAATGTTTTTTGAAATTCAAAAGTAACAGTTTCTTCAGATTCTGCATAATGAGCTTTTATGGAATAAGTTCCGTCAGTTTTAAAATTCACACCAGCCTTTGCCAAAAAATCAACAGCAAACTCAAAGTTTGAATCTATTTGTCCAAAGTAAAATCCAGCTGGAGTTCCGAATGGATCATAAACACCAACTAATACTGTTGGTGATTCCATTGCAGAAACAAGACCAGTAATTGTTATAGTTTCACCATCTGTATAGATTGGTTTGTCAGTAGTAAGTAGGATGATTTCTGGCACAAGTAATTCTTCAAAAACCGGTTCAGTTTCTCCAAGTATTGTAAAAGAGGTTTCGTGAGTTGTTTGACCATAATCTAGTTTGACTTTATAATCACCTGGTTTTTCATAAAAGGGGGCATCAAGAAACATAATTTTACTGAAATTATTTGAGGAATCAATTTCCAAATTATTTGCAGTCAGAATAATTCCATCTGGATCATAAATGCTCATAGCAATTACTGGCATAGATAGTTCTGATACAGTACCGCTAATCTCTAATAGATCGCCGGTTAGATAACTTTCCTGATTAAAATTTACAGTAATCGATGATTGGGCAAAAGCAGGCAGTATCATGGCAGGTAAAACAGCCAACACTAGCAAAATGATCGTCCTGTTGCCCATCACACACTTCAAAACGTAAATTTGTATTTAATACTCACGTAGAAATTCTACTATTCAACAAATATCGATTTTGATTTTGGCGGCGATAAAGGAGTAGGATCTACAATTGATTTCCAGACAAATGTCTCAATTGTGTAATCATCAGACGATGTGGGAAGCCATGATTGAGAAACATCTAGAGTTTGATGGGGTGAAATTTCACCAGTAATCCATGAAATGGAGACTACAGTCCCATTACTATCTTTGATTTGAAAAAAGTAAACAAATGGTTGATTGTATGATTGTTGATTAGATATTTTTCCTACAATCTGAATTTGGTTTTTAGATGAATATGATGTTAAAGGATTTCCTGAAGAATCCGAAATAATAATCTCATTGTTATCGATTAGTTTTGTTGAAGGAGTGGATGATTCAAGTTTTGCCATTGCATTAATTTCTTGATGATCTGAAATGCTAAATGGTTCTGGAAGAGTGTGGTCTTCGTATTTTGCATAAATTGTATCACCTGGAATAGCAAACAATCTATTTCCACTTGATGCAGAATTTTGAGTAAATTCTATTGTAACTAAAAATTCTCCAGAATCTTCTCTTGATTCTACTGCACTAGCTAAAATTCCAGCCTCATCTGAATCAGATGCAATTTGAACTGGTATTTGGTCTAGTGCTTCAGGATTTAGATTAAGATCTGGATCAATTATTCTGATTGTGGCTCCTTGATTAGTAAGATATACGTCTTTTAAGAAACTAATTGTGCCAATATTCCAAGAAATTGGAGCTGATTCACTCAATACTACACCATCTGCAAACTCAAATGAAACCGTAATTGCCGACTTGCGTTCTGTTTGGATAAATCCACTAGTAGGTCCATTTCCAAAAGTTCTTGGAGTTGTATCAACATCTCCATCACCTGTTGCATCGTGAGAAAATCCAGTAAGTATTATTTCGCCAGCAAATACACCAGAACTAGTATCAGTTTCAGTCAAGCGGTATGGTTCCAAAGAATGACTACGTGTAGAAATTTTGATTGGATTATCGTTATCACCTCCTATAGAATCGATTAAATCAGTATCAGCGTTCCAGCTTGGTGCAACTATTGTAATTTTGACTTTGTCAGTCCAAGAATACTGGGGTTTATCAAAAAATATTGGAGCATATGGTTTGTCATAATCTGGCACTTCTTGAGCAAATGCAAAGGGAATAATGAAAAACAATACCAAATACTCTAACAATCATTTGTAATAGTTCGTTGATTGGATTTATTGTTTGTTAGTTAATTGTCCAGAATTACTTTTTCTTTGCCACTTGCATGTAAAGGTCTACAGTTCCACTACCAATTGGAATGTTGCTTCCAACAATTACGTTTTCAGTCACACCCTTTAGTTGCTCAATTTCACCACCAAGTGCTGCGTGAGCAATAGTTGGAACTGTAATCTCAAATGCTGCTCTTGCCAATACACTATCTTTTGTTCCAGCAATACCGTGTCGTCCGATTTGTTGCATATATCCACGAGAGCACATCAAATCAGCTACTAGCATAATGTATCTAATGTCTACCTCAAGTCCCTGGTCTTCCAGTGTGGTACTTAATTCATTAATCAAAGCATTTCTTGCAGCCTCTATTCCCAAAGTTGATACAATCTCAAAGACATTGTTTGTTCTAACGTTTTGTTTGTCTATTCCAGGAACTTCCAATACTTTGGCAATGTTTGAGCCTGTTGTTTGAATTACCCATTCATCATCTTTTTGGACCAAAGTTACTCTTTCAATGTCTGGAACGCCCTTTACTGTTGCATTTAGTACTTTGTTTCTAATTGTAATTACAGTAGGAGCATCAGACTCTTCAACAAGTTTTAGGGTAATAATGTCACCATTTGTCTCCATTTTGAATTTCTTGTTTGATTGGAGTGCTGCTTCAACATCAGCTACTGTACATCCCCTCTCACGCAATCTGTTAGGATTCAAAATCAATTGGATTTGGGTTGCATAATCAGTTTCAGTAGTTGTAATTAATGCACTAACCTTTGTCTGCAAAACATTTCTTGCAACTTCAATTGCTTTTTCTCTGGATTTTTTAGAATCTGCATCAAGATAGATATCCATAGTTGGAGTTACAGGTTTCTTTCTTGCATCAACCAGCTCAATTAATCTTGGAAGACCTAATGTTACGTTTCTTTCTCTGATTCCTGCAAAGTGGAATGTTCTAAGTGTCATCTGAGTTCCCGGCTCACCAATAGATTGGGCAGTAACAATTCCTACTGCTTGTCCTGGCTCAACTTTGGCTTTATTGTATAACTCTAATCCTTGTTTGCATATTCTCTCAACTCCATCTTTTGATAAATCAGATTCTAAGAGTGCATCTGTAACAATTTGTTGCAATCTTGGATTGAATGTCTTTGTGTATTTTTTGGCAAGGTCTTTGATTTCATCTTTTGTTGCCTTTTTGCCTGAATCAATAATTTTTTGAGATTCAATCTTTCTGTTAATATTAAATGCCTCACCATGGTCACTTTTTGCAACATCAATTCCATCCTCACCATACAAGAATTGGATTATGTGTCCGTGAGGATCTCTTACTGTTCCATCATATTCGAGTTTAATATGCTCAAGTGCATTGATTAATCTACGCTGCATGTAACCACTCTGCTGGGTTCTAACTGCAGTATCTACGAGTCCTTCTCGTCCTCCCATAGCATGGAAGAAAAATTCAAGTGTTGACAATCCTTCTCTATAGTTTGATTTTACAAATCCATGTGCATCTGGATTATCATCATGTTCTTTGTAATGAGTGAGTGCTCTATTATTGTAACCAGTATTGAGTCTATTTCCACGACGAGACTGTTGGCCTAATGCACCTGCCATCTGACCTATGTTTAGCGAAGAACCTCTAGCACCAGTTGTTGCCATGATTCTTGCAGGATTTGTTTGATCTAATGATTGGTCTGCAGTAGATCCTGCCTTGTCTCTTGCTTTTGAGAGTTCATTTACGATATATGCTTCTAATGCCTCATCTGCTGAAAGACCTCTTGTTAGCTTGAGGGTTCCTTTCTTGTATTGTGATATTAAATCAGATACAGAATCATATGATTCGTTAATGTCAGAAAGAATTTGTTCACGTTCCTTTTCTGGAACTTCCAAGTCACCATAACCATAACTGAATCCGTAGTGGGTGATGAATTGTTTTACGATAATCAAAATAGAATTCAAAAAGTTCTTTGCAGTTGCGTTTCCATAGTCTTTTGCAATTCTGTGCAAAACACTTTCTGGTTCTTCTGCTCCGATTGATGATTTATCAATTACGCCACTAATTAGCTCACCATTTTTGATTACAACATCTTTTTCTTTTCCTTTGGTTCCTTTAGACCATTTAGATGTCATTACATAGTTGAAGTCTTTTGGCAAGAATAATGAGAATAGTTGCTTACCAGTATATTCCGGACCATTCTTTCCTTTATTTGCGGGTTTTGGCAATTCATCATGATATCCGCCTAGCATTGCAAGGTTTGCAAATTCTTGAGCAGTAAGTGTAGTGTCATCTTTTGTTAATAGATAAGCACCAGTAACAAAGTCTCTGAGTGCACCAATGATTGGACCACCATATCTTGGAGAAATTAGTTGGTCTTGAACTCTCATTAAGAGAATGGCTTCTGCTCTTGCTTCTTCGCTTTGAGGAACATGAAGGTTCATCTCATCTCCATCAAAGTCTGCGTTGTATGGAGGACATACAGATGGGTGTAGTCTGAAGGTCTTTCCTGGTAATACTCGCACATAATGTGCCATAATTGACATTTGGTGGAGTGATGGCTGTCTGTTAAACATGACAATATCACCATCGGATAAATGTCGCTCAACAAGATATCCAATCTCTAGGTTTTCAGCAATAGTAGAGCGGTCCTCTACAAAGTCTAATCTAATCTTTACACCGTCAGGTCTTACAATGTAATTGACACCTGGGAATTTACTTGGACCATTAATTACTAGCTCTCTCATTCTCTCTATGTTCCATTCTGTGATAATTTCAGGAATGGTAAGCTTCATTGCAACAGACTCTGGCACACCAACTTCAGACAAGTCCAAGTTAGGATCAGGTGAAATTACAGTTCTGCTAGAAAAGTCAACTCTTTTTCCTGAAAGAGAACCTCTGAATCTTCCTTCTTTTCCTTTGAGTCTTTGAGTGAGTGTTTTTAGTGGTCTTCCAGAACGATGATGAGCTTGTGGAATTCCAGATACTTCATTATCAAAGTATGTTGTAGTGTGATATTGTAATAAATCAACCAAGTCTTGAACAATTAATGGAGGAGTTCCAGCTTCTTTGCTTTCTTTTAGTCTTTGATTTACTCTGATAATATCTACCATCTTGTGTGTAAGATCATCTTCTGAACGAATTCCAGTTTCTAAAATGATTGATGGTCTAACAGTTACTGGTGGTACTGGCAATGCTTGCAATACAAACCATTCAGGTCTTGCAGTTGCTGGATCATATCCTAATCGTTTTAGGTCTTCATCAATAATTTGAGAAAATCTTTCTCGTATAGTGATTGGCAATAATCTGTGTTCACCAATCTCTGTTTTTTCAACAAAGATAGATGGTTTTGTAAATATCAATTCGTATTGTGTCTTACCACAATGTGGGCATTCTTTTGCTTTCTTTGCTTTTTCAATAATTTGATCAGGAATTCTTTTTTGTGAAATTACAGTATATGCTGCCTCTTTTTCTCGAATTTTTGAAAATTCATCTAGTGTTTCTTGAGGAACTTTGATTCTTGAACAAGAACGACATGTAGAAAGAAGTAATTTGTAGATATTATCAATAAATGCGATATGAAGTACTGGTTCTGCTAGTTCGATATGGCCAAAATGTCCTGGACATCTGGCTGCAGTGTTTCCACAGGTAAGACACTTTTGTCCTGGCTCTAGTGTACCTAGACGTCCATCCATCAATCCACCTTGAACAGGCATTCCATCTTCATCATAAGTTTCAGGTGCAGTGATTTCAGCTACAGAATATTTTCTAATCTCAGTTGGAGACCAAACTGAAAATCGAATACCATCAATTGATTTTATTGCTTGAATCGACATTATACCTTCTCCTTGATTAACAATCTTGGTGCAACATTCAGACTTTGCATTTCTTGTAAGAGTAGTTTGAATGCATAAGCTACAGATACTGACGATACTTTTGCTTTATCTCCACATACTCTGCAGACATACTTTCTTTGTTTAACATCATGATATGCTACAAGACCACATCTCTCACATACAAATACATCTGACTTGTCAGATTCATCAAGTAATCTATCTTTTAGAATCATTGATGCACCATATGCAATTAAACAGTCTCGTTCCATTTCACCAAATCTAAGACCACCACCTCTTGCTCTTCCTTCTGTTGGTTGTTTTGTTAACATCTGAACTTGACCACGTGCTCTTGCGTGAATCTTGTCAGCTACCATGTGGTGTAATTTCTGATAATATACAACTCCCATAAAGACTTCAACTGGGAACGATTTTCCTGTTCTTCCGTCATACATTACTTCTTTTCCTGAATATTCAAATCCTGCAGCTGCCATTGCTTCTTTTACTTCATCCATCTTTTCACCAACAAATGCAGAACCATCAAACTTCTTTCCTCTTAGTGCAGCTGCCTTTCCACATACAGATTCCATAAACATTCCAACTGTCATTCTAGATGGGAATGCATGTGGATTAATCAAAACGTCAGGCGTTATTCCTTGTGCAGTATATGGAAGATCTTCATTCTTTGCTAAAATTCCAAGTACTCCTTTTTGTCCATGTCTTGATGCAAACTTGTCACCAATTTCTGGAATTCTCATGTCACGAACTCGGATCTTGTACATTTTACCACCTTCATTTGATTGGGTCATAACTACAGTATCTACTACACCGGTTTCAGAAGGTCTAACACCAATTGAGGTATCACGTCTATATGGTCCAGTTGACTCAAATTCTCGATATTCTTCCATGAATCTAGGTGGACTGGTCTTTCCAATCAGAATGTCACCACCCAATACTTGAGCTTCTGTTGCAACAACACCGTCTTCTTCAAGTAATCTGTATGCCTTTTCACCTTTGTAACCTCTAATATTGTCTTCAGCATTTGGTATCTCAAAGTTATCACGCATGCCACCAGGATATTGTTTGGCTTCTGCATCATAAATTCTAAAGAAGAATGTTCGTCCTAATCCTCTATCAACGGATGATTTGCTAAGGACGATTGCGTCTTCAATATTGTATCCATCAAAAGGCAATACAGCTACAATACAGTTCTGTCCTGCAGGTCTATCATCTAGTCCTAACAGATTCATAGCTTTTGTGTTAACAATAGGAGTTTGTGGATATAGCATAAAGTGTTGTCTAACATAGGTGCTGGTATTCATCATTGGTGTAGAAAAGCCTAGACTTTGTTTTGCCATAGCAGATTCGTATGTGTTTCTTGGGGATTGGTTGTGTTCTGGATATGGAATGATTGAAGCTCCTGCTCCCAAGATTGCAGATGGGAAAATTTCAAGATGAGTATGCTTTTTGGTATTCTTTTCGTCTAGTGTAATGTATGCATTCTCTTCTTCATTTGCATCGATTAATTCAATTACACCCATTCTAATCAAATCATTCCAAGAAAGTAATTTCTTTGAAATTTTATCTAAAAGATCTGGAGTTAGTAATGATTTTCCTTCTTTGATAATAATTAATGGTCTTAATACACGACCTGCATTACAGTTAACATAGATTCGTTTTGTAGCTCCTTCTGCTTCTGATTTATGAAATGACACACCAACGTGTGGATGAATCTTTGAGTTTCTTCTCAAGTCTCTTAGTGATTCAGTTAGTTGTTCACCATCTTTGTAATATCCAATTAGTCTACCATCAACAAAGATTCTAGTGCCTTCATGTTTTAGATCATCTTTAGTATCAGCAAAGTGGACTACACCCAAGTCATACAGTTTTTCTATAATTTCTTCAGATGGGGTATTTACTGATATGATTGCAGATAATGCGAGATTCTTTACTAATCCACAGTTTGAGCCCTCAGGTGTTTCACTAGGACAGATTCGGCCAAAGTGTGTGGCATGCAAATCTCTTGCTTCAAAGTTTGGCTGAGTTCTACTTAATGGAGATTGGATTCTTCTAAGATGGCTAATTGTTGAAAGATAATTTGTTCTATCCAATAATTGAGTAACACCAACTCGGCCTCTTCCCCAGTTACCGGTAGCTATTGCGTTGTTTAGTTTATCTGTAATTATACCTGGTCGGACTGCTGCAGCAACTGCATTAATTCCACGTTTCTGACCAGAACGTTCAAGTTGGTATTTCATATCTCTGACAAGGTTTCTAAATGCAGTTCTAAACAAGTCAGCAAGCATCTGACCTGCAAATTTGATTACCTTGTTACCATAATGATCCTTATCGTCAGGCTTAATCCATCCAAGTCTTAACTCTAAGAGTTTGCATGCTGCCTCACCCAAGAATTGTGCTTTTTCTTTTCTGTTTTCAGGATGTTTACCCAAATGTGGCAAAAGACCCCAATCAAGTAATGTTTCTGCTCGTTTAATTTGGAATTCTTCTAACATTCCAGGGGCAATTCTCTTACTGATGTAAACAATTGCGTCTTTGGATGTTGGAACATCACCTGCTTTTTCAAATGATGCTTCCAGTTCATCTTGTATTTGATCAACTAATGAAACTGCAGCTGCAATTTGTTTATCAGATTCTAATCCTAATGCTCGCATCAAAGTAACTACTGGGATATCTACTGGAGAACCAGGAATTCTTGCAACAATCAAACCATCATTTTTCATAACAAGTTCTAGTTTTGCACGATATCCTACAATTGATGAATAAACTTTAGCTTTGAAAACTTTGTTTCCTCCAACTGTTTCTCTATCAACAATAATTTTGTTGTATGAAAGATCTTCTAGTCCTACAATTACTCTTTCAGAACCATTG
The DNA here is from genome assembly GCA_033722055.1 of Nitrosopumilaceae archaeon. Taxonomy (GTDB): domain Archaea; phylum Thermoproteota; class Nitrososphaeria; order Nitrososphaerales; family Nitrosopumilaceae; genus CAYWRD01. The sequence continues at coordinate 1,666 of JAWVZS010000010.1, read as the reverse complement.
ATGATAAAGTAACCGCCAGGGTCATTTGGATCTTCGCCATGTTCAACTAATTTTTGTGTTGAAAAGTTGTGTAAAATACATGCATTTGATTTTACCATTACAGGTACATCACCAACATGAACAAATCTTGATTCAAGAATCTTACCATCTTCTACAACACTTGCCTCCATCATTACTGGTGCAGAATAGGAAACATTTCTCAATCTAGCTTCAGCTGGAGTGATATGAGTAATAGAACCATCAAGCTCCATCATTCGTGGTTGTTGAAGTTTTACTTTTCCTAATTGGATTTTGTATGGATACTCTGCATTTTCAATTTCAATTTGTCCTACTTCGTTGATAATTTCTTGCAGTCCTCTTTCTAAAAATTCATCAAATGAGTTTAGATGTTGACGTGCTATACCTTCACGCTTTAGAATATCTTTGATTACTGGCCAACGTTTGTTGGATGGATCTGGCATTCTATACTTCCACCACGTATCGATAGTAGAGACTCTCTCCAGCTGTCGGACTCTTTCTTGTAATTTTTATCATATCACCTGGTTTTACACCAAGTCCCAAAATTGCAGGATCATTTACGAAAATTAATGGTAATTCAGTTGGTTTACAATTGTATTTTTTTAAAACTTCTTCGGCTTCTTGTTTTGAAATAATTTCATGTTTTGGAACATAAACATGATCGGGGACTAGGACTTGATTCTTTTTAGTTGCCATAACTCAAACCCCCACGTGTAACATTAGATGTAATGATAATAAATCCACACAAACTGTCAAAAGCTGGCTGTCAGGTTAATATATATCTAATCTGAATTTCGTCATAAGTTAGTATTTTCCTTTTTAGTCAACAAAATTTATCGCAACCTTAAATAGTATAAATTCGGGCGTACAAACTGATGAGTACTCATCTTTCGGTGTTCGCATTATCTGCAATTCTAATTGCAAGTATTGGACTGGCACCAGCCTTTGGACAAATAGTAGAACCGATCGTAGTTACTACTGATAAAGCATCTTATCAGGATGGCGATACGATCATGGTAACTGGAGAAGTTAAAGAACTTCTTTCAGGTGTTCCTGTTAGTCTGAGAGTTATTGCTCCAAACGGCAACATTGTTACCGTTGATCAGATAGATGTTGGTGCTGATAAAAGATTCAGTACAGAACTAACTGCAGGAGGAGCTTTAATGAAAGCAGATGGAACATATACGATTACGGTTCTATATGGAACGCCAAATAGAACAGCAGAGTCCACATTTACCTTTGCAGGTTCTGGAATGGAACCAACAAAACCAAGTGGTAAATCCATGAAGGTTGAAGGTACGGAATTCATGGTAGGATATTCAATCACTGGTGGAAAACTGCTAAGTATAATGCCAGATGTTGATGCAAATTCATTGATAATCAACATCGACGCAACAAGTGACGGTTCTATCACTGTAACATTACCAAGAGCATTAATTGATGCTAAGATTGGTGATGAGGATGATACATTCTTTGTCTTAGTAGATGGAGAAGAAGTCGACTTTGATGAGAAAAAGACGGCTGAGAACAGAACCCTCACAATATCGTTCTATGCAGGTGCTGAGCAAATAGAAATAATCGGTACAATGGTAGTTCCAGAATTTGGTACAATTGCAGCCTTGATTCTAGCAGTAGCAATAATTTCAAT
>JAWVZS010000009.1:0-13013 GCA_033722055.1 Nitrosopumilaceae archaeon | reverse complement strand
TCTGCTTTGAATATAACTGGCATTACCTTTACTCGATTTGCCTGTTTTTTCAATTCTTCAATAATTTCTACATGTGCTTTTGTTACTGGATTAAGATGTGCCAAGTATAGTGCAGTTGTCAATCAAACCGATTGTAATCATGTCATATTTCAATGATTTATCTGGCGGGGACGATGGGACTTGAACCCATGCTCTCCAGTACCCGAAACTGGCAGTATACCAAGCTAACCTACGTCCCCGTAGGTAAAACTTGTATCAAGATATTATTTCTTTAAAAAAATAATTAACCGTAAGATTCGTACTTTACTTCAAAGCTTCCGTCTTCACGTTTTTCATGTGCTGTGACAAATCCTTTTGGTTTTAGGAAATCCATGACTCCGTCAATTGTTCCTTGCCATCCACAAACGTAAAACATTGTATTGTCTTTCGTAATTTTCTCACCAACTAACTCTTCTAATGGTGACATTCCATTATCTCGTGGTCTAAGAAAAGTTTCGACTCTTCCTGTTTGACCTCCCCAAGATCTATTGAACCATTCTTGTGGTCTGCTAATTGTTGCTCTATATCTAAAGTTCCATTTATCACGACCTCTATCTATGCTTTCTAACTCGAGATCTGTGAGTAGTTGTTTGTAGCTTAACTCATCAACATAACTTGCTCCATGTAATACTACAATCTCCCTCTTGTCGCCTGTATCATGAAGATGTTGTGCAAAACTAACAAATGGTGCTAATCCTGTACCACCTCCAATACAAACAATTCTTCTGTTATCGGGCTCACCATTTGGAAGTTTTTCATTTATGTTTAATGCTGCGCCTGTCGGTTTAATCCAAGTAACTTCATCGCCTTCTTTGGCATTGAATAATTGAGTGGTAAATCTTCCTGGAAGTGGTTTTCTTACCCATCTAATTAGTAATTCAATAAATTTTCTGTTTTCTGGGTGTGATGCAATAGAATATGCCCTTCTGACCATCTTTCCACCTTCTGCAGGATTTGGTAAACCTAATGTGATAAATTGACCTGCTTTGTAATCTGGTACCTCCCCATCGTTTGGAACTAGTCTACAAATCATCAAATCTTCTTTGAGTAATTGAACATAAGTCAGTGTTGCTTTGTTATCGACTACCATAACGATCAATTCGTAGTTGCGCGTGGTTAAATATTTTGTGTTAAGATTAGTCTTGAAATTTTTAGAAAAAAGCTACACGTTAATACTCATACTGAAAAATGTTAATCTGTCAGATTCCTGACTTGTGGGCCGGTCGTCTAGACTGGTAGGATGGGTCCTTGGCATGGATCAGATCGTGGGTTCAAATCCCACCCGGTCCACTATCTTTTCTTTACTTGTACCAAAAGATTCTCGATTTCTCTATCTTTATTTTTTGAAATCTCCTGAATTTTTTCTTCCGGTATTGATTCTCCAATGTCAACTATTGCTTTTAGTGCACTTTTTCTCACTTCGATATTTTCATCTAACAGACAATCATCAATTTCTTTTTTTGCTTCATGAGCTTTTAGATATCCTAATGCTCCTAATGCACACCCTCTAACTCTAGAACTATCGTCTTTTGTTAATGGTATAACAGACGAAATAGCCGATATGTCTTTTCTATTAGCTAAAACAAGTGCCGTAAATCCTCTTACATTTTTTCTTTCATCCTTTAAACTATCAATTAATAACTCTGAAATTTTATTAGGATTTAGAATAAGACAACTAAATGCTTCACCGCGAACTTGAATATCTGGATCATCTAATTTTGAAATAATTTTTTTGATTATTTTATGATCTGTGCTATTTGATAATTTTTCTAAAATGTTTATCTTTTCTTGACTGGTACCTGAATCTAAAATTTGGGAAATTTCATCGAAATCTTTCATTATTGATATCATTGTTAGTATTATCTGCCTAATATTTTTCATAAAACTTTACTCTAGTTCAAAAAACTAGTTTTAGCTTTAAATTATCCTTAAATACCCAATTTGGCATGTCGACTGAAGCAAGAGACACCATATACATTGGTAAGAAACCATTGATGGCCTATGTTACATCAACATTGATTCAATTGGCAAACTTACCAGCCGTGAACATCAAAGCTAGAGGACTCAGCATAGGACGTGCTGTAGACGTAGCTCAAATAATCTCACGAAAGACCGAGAACGCAGGATACTCCATCGGCGATATCAAAATTGGCTCTGAAACCTTAGAGTCAAAAGATGGAAAATCTAGAAACGTCTCAACAATAGAAATCGAAGTAAAGCGTAATGCAGCATAAACTGTAACACTTTACTTGGAATTTTTCTTTTTATTCTCTTTTATGAACTGTATCTTTTTTCTAATTTACTAAATTTCGATAATTCTACTAATTCATTGAATTGATCAAAACTTACTAGTTTATTCTTGAATTTTGTTGTGGTTCCGGTCTTTTTAAGTTCCTTGAGAATGTTCATAGTTGCAAATGTGTTTGCATACAACACTGACAATGGATAAAGTACAATATTAAACCCCATTTTGTATAATGTTTTAGCAGAACTAATTGGAGTTGCTCCTCCTTCTATCATGTTTGCTACTAAAGGGGCATTGATTGTTTTTCCAATTTTTTTCATTTCATCAATTGACTTTGGGGCTTCAATGAATATTGCGTCTGCGCCAGTCTTTTTATTTTGTAATCCTCTTTCAATTGCAGCATCTAATCCTTCTGTTGCCCTTGCATCTGTTCTTGCAACTATGAAAAAATCTTTACTCTCTCTAGCATCAATTGCAGCACCTAATTTTTCGGTGTATTCTTCTTGTGTTGTTACTTCTTTTCCTTTCATATGACCACATCTTTTTGGCCATTTTTGATCTTCTAGAAATATACCCGATGCACCAGCTGTTTCTAATTCCTTTACTAATTTCCAAACACTCAAAGCATTTCCATAACCTGTATCCGAATCAACAATAACAGGAACTGAAACTGCTCTACAAATCCTTCTGGCATTATCTAGAGTTTCTGTAGCTCCGATGAACCCATAATCTGGCATGCCAAACAAAGTAGCAGATGTTCCATAACCTGTTTGAAACATTGCATCAAATCCAACCTTTTGAGCTATTTTAGCACCGATTGCATCATAGACACCAGGAATTACTATCGGTTTTTTTGCCGCCAGTAATTTCTTTAACCCTTTCATAAAATCTGAATTCTTTGAGAATTATTTATGACTTTAATCTATCTTTATTTGCTTTCCTTTTTTCTTTATGTTTCGTTCTTCTATCTTTTTTAACTCTGATTCAAGAAATTTTCTATACTTTTGTGTTTCCTCTTCAGTCATATTGTCGATATTTGAGCTAAGTAGGGTACCCATTGCTGAAATTTTCTCCAATATGTCCATTGCCACAAATCTTCCTACATTGCCTAATCGGAACAAAACATCTAATTGCTTTTTTACAATATCATTTACTTTGCTAACATCTTCTGCTGTTTCTTTTCCCTTTTGAGTAATCTGATATCGTCCTTCTTTGGTCTCTTCAATTAGACCTTCATCTAATAGCCTTCCAAGTAGCGGATATATCAAACCTGGAGATGGTCGCCAATTTCCTTGACTTTGTTTTTCTGCATAATCAATTATCTCCTTCCCGGTATGTGGTTTTTCTTTTAATAATTCTAGTATGAAATATCTAGAAAACCCTCTAGGTACAGAACTTCCTACTCTTTGAAACCAATCCGAAATCATCACTATTTATATCGCTAGCGATATTAATAATTCTTTTTTGGAACAATTACTACATATTTAACTCGCCATTCAACAAGTCAAACTGAAAAATGGTATCTTCTCTGGATTTTGATCTAATAATTTGTGGATCTGGTCTTGCAGGACTGAGAGCCGCAATTGCAGCTGCTCAAAAAAACAGTAAAATCAAGATCGGAATCGTATCAAAACTTCAAGTCATGCGTTCTCACTCTGTATCTGCTGAGGGTGGTACGGCGGCAGTACTATTTGATGATGAAGGAGACAACATTGAATCTCATATCTACGATACCGTAAAAGGCAGTGATTTTCTTGCCGACCAAGATGTTGCAGAACGACTTTGCAATGAAATGCCCAAGGAAGTCTATCAGTTAGATAGATGGGGAATGCCATGGTCTAGAAGAGATGATGGCAGAATTGATCAGCGAGCATTTGGAGGTTACAGCTATCCTAGAGCTACATATGCATCCGATAAAGTTGGATTTTTTGAAATGCAGACACTTTATGATACTTGTCAAAGATTTGATAATATTGAATATCTTAACGAATGGTTTGCAACGGCTATTATACACGATGGCAAACGATTTCTTGGAATTACAGCAATAGAATTAGCTACTGGAACTTTTTACACTATCAAAGGAAAAGCACTCATTATAGCTACAGGTGGTGCAGGACGTTTGTACAGCTTTTCAACATATGCATTATCTTCAACACCTGATGGTTTAGACATGGCATTTCGAGCTGGATTGGCATTAAAAGACATGGAATTTGTACAATTTCATCCAACTGGAATTTTACCTTCTGGAATTCTGATAACTGAGGGAGCAAGAGGAGAAGGTGGATACCTTCTAAATAATCAGGGTGAACGTTTCATGAAAAAATATGCATCAAAATTATTGGAGCTTGCACCAAGAGATATTGTATCTCGTTCAATGATGACTGAAATCAATGAAGGTCGTGGTTTCAAACATGAGACAGGAGTAGATTGCATGAAATTAGATTTACGTCACTTAGGTGATGAAAAAATCAAAGAAAAATTAGGTGGTATCAGAGAAATTTCCATCAAATTTTCTGGAATTGATCCTGCCAAAGAAATTATGGATGTTAGGCCAGTATGTCATTACATGATGGGAGGAATTCATACTAACATAGACGGAGCTACAGAATTGCAAGGTGTTTGGGCTGCAGGTGAGGCTGCATGCAATAGTACCCATGGTTCGAATAGGTTGGGAGCAAATTCTACTTCTGAATGTATAGTCTGGGGAAAAATCACTGGAGAATTAGCCGTTGATTACATTGAAAAAGGAATACCAGATACTCCTTGGCCTCATCATCTGGTAACTGCAGAAGAAAAGAGAATCTATGATGGAATATTTCGAGGAAATGGTGATGCTAATCCATATGAAATCCGTCAAGCAGTTACAGACACGATGAATGAAAAAGCATATGTTTACAGAAATGAAAATGATTTAGTCGAAGGTCTCAAAAAAATTCGTCAGCTAAAAGAAGAAACATGGAAACATGTAGATGATAAAGCAAAAGAATACAATACTAATTTTGTAAATGTAATGGAACTTGATTCTTTAATTCGGGCAGCAGAGGTAGTTTTGATTGGTGCAATTAATCGAAAAGAATCTCGTGGTTCCCATGCAAGAACGGATTATCCTAAACGTGATGATGCAAACTTCTTACATCATACTTTGGCTTATTTTGATCCAAAAGAACCAATTATGAAAACATATCCTGTGACAATAACTAAGTATCAGCCTGTGGAGAGGAAATACTAGATGAAGCCACAAGATGACCGTAAAGAAGGAATCAAAGGGATGGCAAATCCTGGAAGGTATGGCATTGAACGTGTAGCTTATTGGTTAATGAGGTTGAGTGGTTTGGGGCTACTTGCTTACTTTATTGGTCATATCTACGAGACAAGCTCAATCCTAAAAGGAGAAGCTGGATGGATTGAATTTCTAGAATTAACTCAGACTACTGAAGGACACCTTTTGCTAACTCTTGTAATTGGAATGTGTGTATTTCATACTGTTAATGGTATTCGTGTAATGTTAGGACATGGTGGAGTTGGAGTTGGAAAACCTGGAAGGCCTGATTATCCCTATACTCCTGCATCTCAAAATGCAAGACACAAGATGGCAATTTATTCAGCAATTGTTCTTGCTGCAATAGCAATGGTATACGGCATGGCTGTAATGTTTGGTGAGTAAAATGAGAGAAAGTCATATTATGAAAATCCATTATGGTACTGCTTTGGCATCTATAGGTTTGGTAGCTGTTCATGTATTGATGCGTGTAGCTGATGGATTTTCTGAATCATTACTATATGCCAACGTAATTGCCAATTACAAATTTCTACCATATGCAGGGTTATTAGAAATAATTTTAATTTTATTGTCTATTCATGGATTCAATGGACTTAGAGTAATTCTATTGGAATTAAAACAAGGACCGCGATACGAAAAAGCAGTATCTTATGGCTGTGTAGCTGCAATGATTGGATTAATTGCATACGGTTCACGAACAATTATTATGGTAAATACGGGAATGGTTTAAGATGTCGGCAACAGGTCAAACCCCTACAATTGCAGAAGCAAAAAAATCAGAACAATCATCTGAGATTCTCTTACGAATTGCACGATTTAACCCAAATACTGATTCTGACACAAGATATGAAGAATTTAGAATTCCAGTAAAAAGATGGACAACAGTATTAGAAGCAATTTTGTATGCTAAAAATAATTTTGATCATTCTGTAGCTGTAAGATATTCTTGTAGACAAGCAACATGTGGTTCTTGTGGGATGGTAATTAACGGCAAACCACGATTAGCATGCTTTACTAAGATTAGCGAATTAAATTCCGCTGTTGTTACTGTTGAACCGATGAATAATTTTCCGATAATTAGAGATTTAGCAGTAAAATTTGAAAGATTGTTTGACTCTCATCACAAAGTTAAACCGTATTTGATTCGAGATGATATTGATGTTCAAAAAGGACAAAAAGAACTACTTCAATCACCAGAGGCTCTAGATGAATTTATTCAATTTGCCAATTGTATAAAATGTGGTTTATGCAATTCTGCTTGTCCCACAATGGCAACTGACATGTCTTTTGTAGGTCCTCAAGCATTAGCGCAAGCCTATAGGTATGTAGCCGATAACCGTGATAAAGGAAAAGATGAAAGATTAAAGATAATTGATGAGTCTCATGGAATTTGGAGATGTCATTTTGCTGGTTCATGTAGTCAAGTATGTCCAAAAGGAGTTGATCCTGCCATGGGAATTCAATTACTACGTGGATATTTGCTAGGATTTAGAAGCTAATCTGATTTTTCTGAAGCAGTTTCTTGTGATTTTTCAGCTGATTGAGAACTATCGTCTTTCTTGGGATTAGGACTATTGTTTACCTGATTGTTAATCTGTTCTGCCATAAAGTGATTTGACACGTTTACCTTTACGTCATCTACTCCGTCTATCTTCAACAAGTTGTCATGTACGTCTTGACAAATTTTGAAACCAAAAACAGCTGGACAAAATGGACTGGTCAGATGCAAATCAACTTTAACATTATTGTCGTTGATATCTACTTCATCAATTAATTCTAATTCCGTAATTGATGTATTGATTTCTGGATCTACGATTTTTGATAGCTCATCGAAAATCTTCACTCGTAACTGTTTTAGATCTTGACTCATGTTGCAAAAAAGCGTCGATGCTATATATAACCATTCTAGAATGTTAGGTGATGTATCGTTCACGTCTTGGCAGTAATTTTAGTGAAATTAACCTTGATTATGTTTCATCCATTAAAGATGATGAAGAAATTATGCTCTATGATATCTTAGGTAGTCAAGCACACACATTGATGTTATATGAAAAACAAATTATCACTAAAACTGAAGCAAAAAAGATTCTTTCTGCTCTTGAATCTCTTAAAAACAAACCAGCTGACTCTGATACGGGATCTGAAGATATTCATGAATTAATTGAATCACTTGTGATCAAAAAAGCAGGCATGTCTAGTGGCGGCAAGATGCATACTGCACGTTCACGTAATGATCAAGTCGTATTAGACATTCGCATGAAGATTCGTGATGATATCAATATTTTGTGTAATTGTCTACTTGATACCATAGAAGCTCTTGTTTCTCTTGCAAAAAAACATCAAAAAACTGTAATGCCATTATACACTCATCTTCAGCAAGCTCAAGCTGGATTATTCTCTCACTATTTGCTTGCACATGCAGATGCACTGTTTCGAGATTTAGATCGTCTTTACATTGCTTATCAACATGTTAATGAAAGTCCCTTGGGTGCAGGGCCTGTTGGTGGAACAAGCATTCCAATTGATAGACATCTAACAGCTGAATTGTTAGGTTTTGATAAGATAATTGAAAATTCTATTGATGCTACAAGCACACGTGATTTTGTAGCAGAATACATATCTGCTGTAGCCATATTGATGACTAACCTATCAAAAATTTCAGAAGATTTTGTAATATGGTCTAGTTCAGAATTTTCTTTTATAGAGTTAGCCGATGAATTTACATCACCTTCAAGTGTGATGCCACAAAAAAAGAATCCTGACATAATGGAATTAACGCGAGGAAAAACTGCAGAAATAATTGGCAATCTTACTGCAGTTCTTTCAACTATCAAAGGTTTAGCGACTGGATATGGTCGTGATCTTCAACAAATTAAATCCCCTATATGGTCTTCCTCTAAAACAGTAATTAGCGCAGTTCTAATTTTCAAATCTATTATCTTGACACTTAATGTCAATGAAAAAAGAATGAAAAAAGCAGCAAATGACAGTAATCTGATTGCACTAGATATAGCTGAACGACTGGTAAAAGAGGGCGTTCCATTTAGAACTACTCATAAAATTGCAGGCTCTTTAGTTAAACGTGCCCATTTGTCAAAAAAAGGATTAAGCAAACTTACTACGTCAGATATCAAAAAATCTGTCGAAGGAACAAAAGTTGATCCAAAACTAGTATCTGAGATTCTCAAAACTACCACCATATCTTCATCATTAAAGGACAGAGTTTCTTTTGGTTCCTCTGGATATGATGAACAAAAACGTATGATTGACAATAGAACTGTAAAGATAAATGATTACAGAATTGAAACAACACAACGCCTAAACGAAATATCTCATGCGTTTGAACAATTGGATGATAAAGTAAACCTTATGATAAAATAGGCGGGTCTAGAGGGATTCGGACCCTCGACAACCGGATTAAAAGTCCGGTGCGCTACCTGGCTGCGCCATAGACCCTTAACGAAAAATGCCAGATGTGTATAATTTAGTCTTTTACAAAAATTTTTGATGTTACAGAAACTTTTAATCAGGCATATAGTTTCAAAAAAATTGCGCCCTTGTAGTATAGCCCGGTCTAGAATTCGGCCCTGTCACGGCTGAGACGCGAGTTCAAATCCCGCCAAGGGCGCCACACTTAATCAATCTGTGACATAATGTCATCAAGAATTTCTTGATTCGCAGCTGCAACAAAAGATAATCTTGTTTCATAGCTAAGATCTGAATCAAGCGGGTTCAGATCTCCGTCTAACATTAGACCTCCTGCTTCTTTTACTAACAAGTAACCCGCCGCAATATCTTGAATTCTAATTTTATTTCTCAAATCTATGAAAATATCCATCCATCCATTTGCAAAATATGCCATTTCCAATGCATTTGCTCCAAAATGTCTTGTATGATTATGATGTTGATATAATGGATTAAATCGTTTCATCAATCCTGGAGATGCTCCAGATGTGTTAATTCCTACTATTTTGTATATTGGCTCTTTATCGTGTACATGAATTTTAGTATCATTTAGGAATGCTCCATTTCCTTTTGATGCCCAAAACATGTCTCCAGTACTCAAGTTTGTCACAACACCATCTGTAATTGAACTAAGCTTGTTTTCTGTCGCAAAAGCCAACGAACTACAAAAAAATGGAAGACCTCTTACTGCATTTGCAGAACCATCAATTGCATCCATAATGACAAATCCTTTTGGATTGTCCGATAACTCTACTTTACCGCATTCTTCACCTAAAACTATACAATCAAACTGGATTTCTTTTAGATAATTCAAAACTGTATTTTCAGCTACGATGTCAATATTTCTTGAAATATCTCCTCCAGCTCCTCTACCATAATTCCCAGCAGCATCTTCTGTACCTTCCATTCCTGTTACATTTTGATAGATTCTTTTTGATGCTTCTTTGAGAATATCAATTGTTTCCAATACGTTTACAGAACCAATTCGTAATTTAAGTGAAGGAAAAATATCATTGAAAGCATAAATAGCAATAAAGTAGTTGAGCGTATGTGAGTGGAAAGGATCAATCAGTTGTAAGTAAAGAAGCCTTAATGAGTACAAAACCTGGAAAACAAATAATCAAACAAGGATTATTCAAATCAAAAGGATTCAAACTATTCAATAAATACAAAGAAGAAACTGAAAAAGAATTTCCAAATTTTACAGAAAGATTTGTCAAGGGATTGTTAGATGAAATAAAATCTGATCCTTCTCCAAATTCAACTCAACAGGAATTCGGTAATGAGGTTGGCTCAAATGAAATAATTCTGAACGCCTCTGAAATTGATCCTATTAAATCAAAACTAGAAAACCCTGAAGTTCTAAAAGATAGAGTACTACGTATTCTTAACTCTAATTTTGTAAAGATGACATTTCCTGTTTTTAATGGATTATTTGATGCTGCATCTGAATATTCAGGCTCAAATCACGAGCTAAAACAAGACATTGTAGAAGGTCACATCTTAGCTATTGATCTTAGTGAACCTATGGATAGAATTGTTGACAAAGACGAGGATCTAGATTATCTAGATGATTACAAATTGATGAATCCATATATTTTAAAACTTGCACGAAAAAAAATTGCTAAAGGCGGAGATGTTGTTCTTAAAGAATTTGAAGAAGGATTCAAAGATGCAAGAGTAGGACAATATCTAGATGAGAAACTAAAATCAAAACCAACACAAATTACAGAAGAAGAAATGACTTTGTCTTACAAAAAATATAGGGCAGTTATGGGTACTGCTGGAAAAAATATGGCACTATCAGTGAGACCACTTAGTGAAGTTTTCTATTTAGGAATGGCAAGAGCTTCTGAAGGTGTTGGATGTGGAAATGAAATAGAAGATTCTATAAAAAATGGTTTTGTTAAAATCCCATCTTGGCCTTTATACTATTCTCTTTTAGCAAATGATGTAAAGAAAGGATTTGAAATAACATTAGAGAAGAGTAATTTATTTCTCCAAGACGCTAGATTGGCATTAGAATTATTACCAGAAAATTTTTCACACAAAGAATTTTTAGAATTTCTATTTTTAACAGTAGAACATTATAATCAATATTGGTTCAATCAATTACAGAAAAAAAATATCTGGTCTGAATTACAATCAAAACTCCCGCGTGATTGAATTGATGTGGTCTGAAAAACACCGACCAAAATTAATTTCGGACATGGTTGGTAATGAAAAAGTTCGTTCAGATATTATTGAGTGGTTTGCTAAATGGAAAAAAGGAACAAAACCACTGTTGATGGTTGGCCCTCCAGGTATTGGAAAAACAACAATCGCGTTTTTAGCTGCAAAACAATTTGGTTATGACATGATTGGACTTAATGCCAGTGATGTTAGAAGTAAATCCAGAATTAACGAAATCCTTTCTCCCGTATTGGGAAACATTAGCGTTTTAGGCACGCCAATGATATTTGTTGACGAAGTAGACGGCATTCATGGCCGTGCAGATTTTGGAGGTGCAGAAGCTCTGATTAAAATTCTCAAGGAACCAACAGTTCCAATAATTCTTGCAGCAAATACTGATGATTCAACTAAAATGAAAAGTATCAAAAAAACTGTTAAAACAGTTCAATTCAAACCAATCCCACCACGACTATTGCGAATTTATCTTGAAAATATTTTAAAAAAAGAAAATAGCAAAATCAGTCCTGGCACTTTAATCAAAATTATTAGAGATTCACGTGGTGATATTCGTTCTATGATTAATCTCACTCAATCTCTGGTGTCAGGATTTAATCCACAAACAGAAAAATCCTTTGAAACAATAAATGTAGAAGATGGTGTAAATACTTTCTTTAAAGCAAAAACACTTGATGAAGCAAGAATTGTTATGTATTCTATGCAGATTGATCCTAGAAAAAAAATTGATGCATTTTATTCCAGTATAGTTACTAGCTCACTTGACTCACAAACTTTGAGTTCTATGTTAGATGTGATATCTGAAGCCGATATTTTATACGGTAAAATAATTAGAACACAAAATTGGCGATTACTTCGTTATCTTGATGAAATTTTAATTGGTTTGTATCACAAAGATGCACCAGTAAGATATTCTCAATACAACTTATCGTGGCCTATACTAAACAAAATCCGATGGGATGGAAAGAAGATTAAATCATTGACACAATTTCTTGCAAACAAACTTCATATGTCTACAAGCGCTTGTGCTACACTAACATTTCCATTTTTCTTAGAGTGTATAAAAAATAACAAACTAGAATTACCACTTGAGGAAACATTTGGTGAAATTATAGAAAAGGAGCTTGAAAACAAATGAGCTGGCGAAAAATACCAATGAAATTTCCGGGTACTTGTATTGTATGTAATGAAAAAATCAAAGTTGGAGAAATGGGGCTTTGGGCAAAAGGTATGGGAGTTAAACATGAAAAATGTGCCGAAGTTGATGAACTACAATGTATGATTTGTGGAGGCCCAGCTGGATGTCAAAATTGTGAATTCCTAGAAGAATGTGATATCAAAAAAGTATCTCCATTTTGCATTTGTAAAAAATGTAATGAAAAATCTGATCCCTATCTTGAATATCAGAATTCTACAAAAAAGAAATTTCCACTACTTCACCCAAAAACCAACTAGTAAAAATATTCAAAACTTAAAATTTAACCCCTTTTAGGTATCAACTATGGCTGAGGAATCAAAAGAGACTCCAAAAGAAGAAAAACCAACTGAAGAAAAGTCAACTACAGAACAATCAAAGGAATCTACTGAAAAATCACAAGAAAAAGATGCTGCAAAAGAAGAAACTGCAGTTGAAAAGAAAGAAGAACCTGAAAAACCAAAGCCAAAAGAGTATACGCCTGAAGAGATTGAAGAAATAGCAAAACGTGTTGAGACTTATTCTAATCAAACCCCAGAATATAATCCACAACATGTATTGAGTCCAGAATATGAGGGAACATCCAATTATGAGCAAGGAAT
>JAWVZS010000008.1:0-13221 GCA_033722055.1 Nitrosopumilaceae archaeon | reverse complement strand
CTTGGCTTTCTTTTCATTGACTGGTTTTTCTTTTTTGGCTTTGGTTGTTTTTTCTTTAGGAGAAGAATCTAGTTTTTGTTTTTGTTTTTTTAGCTGTTCTAGTTCTTGTTTTAGTTTCTCTGCTTCTTCAATTAAATTATCTTTTTTAGCCATAAAATCACCCTTTTAGAACCCAATTACTCCCAATATCAGTTATATAATAACTCATTTACCTATTTTACCGTAAATTTCTCACTAGCTGAGAGTGTATTTCTTTGTGAAGTATCTTTTAGTTCAACGACAACCTCATAGTTTCCCGGATCTGCAATAATTTCAGAAAATCGATCATCTAATGGAAGAATTCCAGATTCACCATAACATTGAGAGAAAAATCCACTTTGTGTTATTACGGATTTATCTTTAGAATGAATAGTAATGTAAAGATCGCCACATTCAAAGGATTCATCATCTACTTGGACTTGAATTTGCACAGGTTCTGATGTAGAATATTGTTTTTGTAAACCTAGAATCACAATATCATTCTGATGACTGATTCTTGGTTCATCTGACATGAAATACAACATATTCAAATCACGTTCAAGTTCATCTAATGCACCCACCATAACAGCTCCGCTAAACACAATAGTAAAAATCACTGGTAAAATGAAAACGCCATAGGCAGCTCCTTTCCCCACAGGATGTGTTTTTTGTGATTTCCCTTATATCTATTTGGCAATTCATTGATGATAAAAGTGACGAATGAGTTAAATCGAAGCCGAGTAAATATTGCTAAATGCGACTAAGGAAGTTTAGAGTTAGAGCATATCGTTGTATTCATGATTCTGGAGATATTTCTGTTGGGGATTTAGCAGCATTCGTAGGACGAAATGAAAGTGGAAAAACAACAATTTTGCAAGCATTAACTTTACTGAACAAAGATGAGAAAATAACAGAATTAGATCTATGTGATGAAATGTCTGAAGAATTAAAGTCAGAAATCATTTTAGCTGAAGGGGAATTCTCATTAAATCAAAACGAGATTAGAATGGTAAAGGAGCATTTTCCAAACTTACCAGATTTGAAGAAGATCAGACTATTTAGGACAAATAAAAACCCCAAAGTCCAGTATGATTTTGGAGATATACAACTTGGTGAAACAGAAGATGAGGGGATTAATTCATGGGAAAACTTTACAAAGAAAATTCTAAATTTTCTAGATACAATTCCTAATCATTTACGAATACAATTAGATACATCATTTTTCGAGGGACCAACGCCAAAAAATCAAGAGGCATTCGATAGTGGAATGGCAGACTTTAGCAATAAATTCCACGTGGTAGCTATGCAAGAGCCTCAAGTCATAGAGGAGTGGGAGAAAATCTACGAGGATCCTGAAAACCAATTTTCAAATCTTCTTAGTGGTGAGAGTGAAAGAATGGCTCTTGAAAATTTCATTTCTGCTGAATTACATCCAAGATTTGTTTATTTTTCAGATTACAAGAAAATCTATGGAAACATCAACCTAAACGAATTCCTGAGAGAATCAAGAGGAGAAAGAACAGAATCTATAGAATATGTGGAAGAATTTGATAAAGCAGAAACTGTAAGAAACTTGTTTTATCTTGCTGAGTTAGATTTAGACAAACTTCAAGAGTATAATGATAGTCCATCAAAGTTAATCAAATTATTAAACACTGCAAGTAACAGACTAACTTCAAGGTTAAATCCTGCTTGGAAGGGGGATCCAATTCATGTTGACTTGAGATACAATCCTGGAAACATAATGAGTTTAGTAATTTCTGACGTACACAGAGATGGAACAGTTACGAATACAGGATTATTGAGTAGACGTGCAGAAGGATTCAAGTGGACATTTTCTTTTATTGTTAATTTTGCAGCAGAGACTCAAAGAGCTGAACTAAAGGAGGCAATTTTACTTCTGGACGAGCCTGCAAGAAATCTTCACCCAACACAACAGATGGGAATTTCAGATTTGTTAAAAAATTTGGCAGGATCAAATCAAGTTCTGTATGCAACACACTCACCATTTATGATATTTGATTATACTCCAGGAAATTTACTGGTAGTAGAGTTAGATAAACGAAAACATTTGAGTAGAATTTTCTATGATTATTGGAATGCTGAAGACAAAACACTAACTCCAATTTTGTACGGATTATCAAAAGGATTGGTAGAATCCATCACAGATAGAGAAATTGGAACAAATTCAAGACCAGTCATAATAGTTGAAACAATGTCAGATGCAATGTATCTAAATGCATTTGATAAATTCTTGCAAGATCCAAACATTTCTATGAATCCATTAAATGTAATTGCTGCATACAATAAAAATTCAGTATTACCATTGGCAATATTTTACAGAAATCACGGATACAGAACTTTTCTATTATTAGACAATACGGAAGAATCAAAACAAATTTCAGCTCAATTAGTTTCAAATGAATTTTCTCCGTTACAAACCATCTTCTTTGAACGTGAAGGCAAAAAGCTGGAATCTATAGAAGATTACATGGTGCTAGAAGATTACCTACATGCAGTTAATCAAACTTATGAAATAAAACTTAGAAGAGAAGGATATACCAATCTAACACCAGAAGACATAGAGACTGAAAAGAAAAAAGGAGTATTGGAAAGTCTAAAGGCAATTTGGGACGATCACAAAGAAGATGATTGGGGAGAATTTGATAATGAAGAAATTACCAGATATATTTGTGAAAAAATTGCCCTGGAGGAAACAGACTTTCTCTCAGACAAGACAAAAGACAATTTTAGGTCACTTTACCGTATGATTGCCGAAAGAATCAGACAGTACCAAAATGTAGCATCCAAAGCAGATATAGAGAAATTTCACAAACTAAAACGATAGTTAATCAAGTTTGCTCATGAAAAATACAGAAGTTAGAAATAGAATTGCTCAAAACTACCTCTAAGATTTAATTTAAAGAGATGGAAATGACATATCAGATGAAAAAGACAGTAATGAAAGGCATAGTTCTTGCCCTAGTCTTACTTTCTTCCACAGTAATTGCTGGAATGCCTTATGCTCATGCAGCCGAGTCTGTAGATGCATCCAGTATAGCGTTTGAAGAAACAACAATTATTGAATTTACCAATAAAGGAGATACCCCAATCAATACTTTTAGAATGTGGTTAGGTTCGGATTTTAATTTTAAATCTTTTAAAACTGAAAGAGGATGGACCGGAGAAAAGACACCACAAGGAGTAATAATTTTTACATCAAATGAATTTGTAAATCCAGGAGAATCAATCAAGTTTGGTGTAAAAACAGACAAAGAAAAACCTGGAATTAATTGGAAAGCCCTTGACAGAAATGACAAGCAGTTAGATATTGGAAAAACATTAGCAGATGATCTACCAAAACCAGTGAAAACAGAAACGAAATCGGAAATACAGAGTTCAGGTGATGGAATACTTGAAAATTCAGAATTCAGAATAGTTCCTGAAAAACCAAATGTTGGTTCATCAATAAGAGTAAGTGGAAATAATTTTGCAGCAACACAAGAATTTGATTTGTATTTAGATAATAAAAAAATGGAATCATTTGTTACAAACGATGCTGGACAATTCATGATTACAACTAAAATCCCATCAGATTCAAAAGCTGAAAGAGTAGAATTTATTGTAAAAGACAAGCAGAATAATCAAAAAACAGTCAGCTTAAGATTAGGCGAGAATAAAGATCGTGTTCCTGAATCTGAAAACATAAAACTGACAATCAAAGGATTACCATCTGAAATTCACAGAGGAGACGAACTTAATATCTCAGGTACAGGTCAGCCAAAAAGTACTGTTACTGGAACAATCATCAATCCTTCAGGACAAGAAATCACTACAAAATCAGCTGAAGTAGATGCAAAAGGAAATTGGAAGTTAAAAGATCCTATCATTGTTTCATTAGAAGCACCACTTGGAAAATATACTGCAAAAATATCTGACGGAAGAGAATCTCTAACAAGAACATATGAAGTAAAAACAGACAAAGTAATTTTGCTATCACCCGTAGAACTAAAATTTGAAATTGGCGATATTATGAAATTTAATGGAACTGCAGTTCCAAATAGACCTTTAGAAGTAGTAATTGAAGATCCTATAGATCAAGAAGTATTTTCAGATATCATTACTGTTGATGCTTCAGGTTTTGTAGAAATAGAAATCCAAACTACAAATGACTTTGAAGAAGGAACATATACTTTATTTGCATCTCAAGATGGAAACTTGGAACTATCCTATGCTGGGTTAGGGGAATTACCACAAGTTCCTGTTCATATAGAATTTGATAAACTAAACTACAAGAAAACAGAAGATGCTCAGATGATCATAAGAGGACAACCATCAGAAACCATTTCACTTTTGATAGTAGATCCTTCAGATAAACCAGTGGGTGAAACAATTCCAATTAAGATTGGTCCTGATGGTAGAGGAAAACATACAATTGATCTAGACAAATTTTCATCAGGAGTATACACGGCAGTAGCAAGTAAAGGAACTGCAAGAAGTTCCACAATATTTACAGTTGGTTTACAAACAGGTTCAGGAGAAATTAGTATCAACACAACAAAGACAGAATACGATACAGGTGATCAAATTTTGGTATTAGGTGACACAAATCCAAACGTATTACTGACTTTAACCATGTATGATCCAGATGGTACTGAAATAAAAAAGAGGGAGTCATTCTCAGATAAAAATGGAAAAATTTCAAACAATTCTTTCCGAATTCCTTCAGAGGCTAAATCTGGAACATGGTCCATAAAAGCAACTAGTGGTTCTAATTTTGATACCACAGAATTTGAAGTTACAGCCGTAAATGAGGAAGGAATGATTGTGTTTGTTGAAAAAGGAGATAATTTTGCAGGAGTGGGAGATAGTGTAACCATCAGAATAATAGGAGCTGCTCAGACAGTCAACATAGAGATTTTCTCATCAGAAGATGAGGTTGTACAGAAATTATCATTCCCAGCATCTGATGAAGGAGAGATTAAGATTCCATGGGTAATTCCAAAAGATATGGAGCCGGGAACATATACTGTAAAAGCAAATGATGCGTTTGATTCAGCAGAAGCAACATTTGTTGTTGAATAAATTCAAACAATTTTATTCAACTGAATTACCAAAGAGTTTGTGAATCTTAAAGACAAGATAGATGAATTTCCAAATTTTCCAAAAAAAGGAGTACTATTCAGAGACTTTAGTCCAATCCTGAAAGATCCATCTGCTTTATCTTACGTAGTAGATGAATTTTCAAAACATTTTCATCCAAAAGACATTGATTTGTTTGCTGGAATAGAATCACGAGGATTCTTGCTTGCTTGCGCTTTAGCGATAAGATACAACAAAGGAATGATCATGGTAAGAAAAGCTGGAAAACTTCCAGGTAAAACTAGTAAATTATCATATTCAATTGAATATGGGAAAGATACTATTGAAATCCAAAAGCATGCCATAGAAGAAGGTCAACGTATTCTCATATGCGATGATTTGTTAGCAACTGGAGGGACAGCAAAAGCTTCAGCTAAATTAGTAGAAAAAATAGGTGGCAAAGTAATAGGGTTTGCATTCATCATAGAACTAACAGAATTAGAAGGTTCAAAGAAAATTGATAGTTATCCAATCAAATCATTGGTGAAATACTAGTGGAAAAGGATGTAGAAATAGGAATTTTTGGCGGTACAGGAATTTATGATTCTGGATTGCTGACAGATACAAAAGAAGTAACAATAGAAACACCATATGGTAAACCATCTGATTCAATTACAATAGGAGTTTTCAAAGGAAGAAAAATTGCCTTTTTGCCAAGGCATGGTAAAAAACACACCTTACCTCCACACATGATAAATTATCGTGCAAATATCTGGGCATTCAAAGAACTGGGAATAAAACGAATAATTGCACCATCAGCAGTAGGAAGTCTAAAAGAAGAGATTGAGCCTGGACATTTTGCATTACCTACACAGTTTTTAGATTTTACAAAAACTAGGAAGGGATCTTTTTCAGAAGATGGTAGAGTTATCCATATTTCAGTTGCAGATCCATTCTGCCCGGAATTACAGTCTTGTGTATTAGACACTGCTAAAAAACAAAATCTCGACATTCATAAGGATTGTACCTATGTTTGCATAGAAGGTCCTAGATTTTCTACAAAAGCTGAGTCAAAATTCTACAGAACCACAGAATCTGATATTATAGGAATGACATTAGTTCCAGAATGTCAGCTCGCAAGAGAAGCACAAATGTGTTATGTATCAATTTCTACAATTACTGATTATGATGTTTGGGCAGAAAAACCAGTAACAGCAAAAGAAGTAATTGAAACTTTATCTAAAAATGTAGAAAGAACAAAAAAGATGCTTGTTGATTTAATTGAAACAATACCAAAAACTCGCAAGTGTAATTGTGCTAAAGCATTAGAAGAAGCAGAATTTTAATCATCTACAAAAGTTTCTCGTTTGAGACCTTCAGGTAAGGAAATGTTTCCTTGCAAAAGATAAGACTGGAGTGAATCAATCACTTCTTCTGGATCATATCCTAATTTTTCTAATTCTTTTGTTGTAGTTTTTGATAATTTTACACCCACGTTTTGACCACCAATACGACCAAATGCAATCGCTGTAAATCTAAAGGGATGATCATCCAAAGTAAATTTACCTGTGATTTTAGCAGCCATTTGACTACCGTGAATATTATTAATGTGAACTTTTAATTCCATTTTAGCTTAAATTTCAACTGCTTTGTTTACGTGATCATCTATAAGAAAACTCCAGTGTTTATCATCATCAATTTGATAATTTTTTACAGATAATGGAATTATTTTTTCATCTAAACACTCGTGTTTAATTTCTGAATTTTCCTTTAATTTAACAAGTTTCCATTTGTCTTTTCCTTTCTGTAATTTACAAACAGATACGGCCCATTTTTCATCAGGATCAATTTTTGGCATACCGACTAGATCTGAGAGAGATTCAATTCCAAGTTGCTTTTCTTCACAAAATCTTTTCTTGCAAGAGGCACATCGCCAAATATCAACTGAACCAATTGTACGTTCATCAATATTGATATTCACTACACCATAATACACGGGTTGATGATTACAAGACTCGGTTGATTGACTCATTGTCATTTAACTTTAATTAGTTCTATTTAGTCCTTGCATCATCATATGGTTTTTCTAAAACAACGCCAATGTTATCTACTATTTTATTTCGTTTAAATTCAATTTTTTCTCGTTCGCAGAACTTTCTATACATATTAACTGCAGTAAATCTTGGATGCATTGCCTCATACTCATTATCAGAATAATCTATGAAAGCACCTAAATCTATCAGTTCTTTGGCCGTGGTTTTGGCAATTTCCTCTGAAATACCAAGGTTTTCAGAAATTTCCTTAGGAGTCATCCTGCCATGACATGTAACGAGTAAGAAAATTTTGGCTTGAATTGGTTTGAGATTAATTTCTGAAATTAAATCATTTTCTAAATTATTTTCCATTAAGTATTAAACCCCATTTGCAAATAATAAATTTCAACTATGAAGATCGAACAAGGAATTTTTTAGAAATTTTTAAAGAAAACCCCATGGCGATAAAATGTACAACTGCCCCAATAATTGCAGCTTGAATTAAATCATCTAAAAGTCTCCAAGACACTAAAAATGCACCAATTGATGGTAGTGTCACTATTATAGCAATAATGCTGCCTTTCAAAATTAGGTCTTTTTTAGTTAGTTTCCGAAAGTTCTCATCAGGCATTGGTGAGTAATCTGAAAATGGTAATAAAAACCAAATAGACTTTATATTTGGCCAAAACCGATTTTTAGTACTTGGCAAGTTATAAAGGCGCATATTCGAATGAAAAATCAATTGGATTTGTAATACCAATTATTGTAATCTTATTTTTGGGTGTAATTTACATAATGACGCAAAGAGTAGACAGTGGTTACGTCAGTTTTATTTTGATAGGTGCGGCAGCCATTACCATGTTTTATTGGGTACGAGTGTTGAAAAAAATGACAAAAGATAATCAACCAAAGTATACGCCAAGAGAGCAAGAGACCAAAAATTGGGTATATGATCTTATCAAAGGAGAAGGGGAATTTGTATTTGTAGCAGAAGTTCCTGGTCCAGAAGATAAAATCATGGTAAGATTAATTGATGGAATTTTATACATTAGAGGTAGCGGCGGATTCTCAAAAGAAGTCCCCATAGAAGGTTCTAACAACATGCAGATTGTTGATTTCAAATATAGAAATGGTGTTTTAACACTAAGAATTAAAAGATCATAAACTCTTAGCGAGTTCCAACTTGTGTGGCAAATATTTGTCAGTAATATTGGTAAGACCATATTTTGAAAATGCTTCCAATTCTGCTTTTCTTTTTAGTCTAAGAAAAACTTCTAGTTCCTTTTTCCATATACCTTCTTGGTATCTAGGATCTTTTTGCAAATCATAACATCGCTTAATGTCTGATTCAGTCATCGGAATTGTAGGTAGTTTGTATTTTTCAATATCAGTTGCCCACACACCTACCCATTTGGCGTCAGGAACTGTTAATTCTCTCAAGTGAGCAGCATTTGCTGAGCCAGATTTGATTACCATTGCAATATGTTCTCCGTAAACGTCTCCATCAGTTAAAATAATTATTGGTAATGACAATTCATCGTGTAATCGTTTTAGTAAAGTTCTAGTAGAACGTGGTGCTTGACCTCCAGTATCTACAATTATTGATTTAAATTTTTTATCTACTTGTTCTTCAACAAATCTTGTAAACAAACCACCTTTTTCTATTGCAATAACAATTTCTGCACTAGTATCTAACATTTCAGCAGTAGTCAAGCTAGGACCAATGGCATAACCATCAGGATGGTTTGACAGGTTCATCTTCTTGCCTTCATATCCTGGAACTGTATACTCTATATTCAAATCACCAAATATCGAGCTTCTTTCCTCTGGAAATATGTGAAAATCTTCTCTAGGTCTGGCCATAACAGCCTCCAGATCCACAATAATATTGTCGGATTCTGACTGGTCATCAAAATCTATGGTAAAAGCTTGTGAAGAATAGTATACATCTCTCAGAGTAGATGATTTTTTTTCTTGAGTAAGTCTATTTGCAAAAAAAGCCAACCACATTAATTGTGTAAATGAACGTAATTGGGAAGAGTTTTTAGCACTACGAACTGCAGATGAATTTCCTAGAATATACTGTCGTAGTTTTTTGTCATAAACTATATTGCTTACTGACCTACTAGGAATAGAAAATTTTGGAAATTCACCTCGATCAAGATCTTCGTAAATCTTTCCGCCAAGTTTTTCTAAAGATTCTAAGAGGGTTTTTTGTTTCTCAACTGCTTTTTTATTTTGAGATTTAGTTTTTTTAGCCAATAGCTGCTGTTTCCTCCTCTAACATTTTCTTGTAATTTGGTTCCTTTTTCTTATGAGCAAGTTCTGTACAAAATTGTGCAATCAAGGGAATATACTTTGCGTAAAGATTTGCTCGTTTTTTTGCCATTTCAGCTTGACCTTTCTTAGACATGTATGATGATAATTTTCTAGACAAATACTGTAAAGCCAGTTTGAGCTCTCTTTCAATCTCTTGTCTATCAGCTACATTCTCTTTTCCTACTGTTTTGTAGGGAATTCTAGTAGAACATATATGAGATACTACCACGAGAGGAGGTTCTCCTTTGACTTTGTATCTACTCCAGTCAGTGTCATTTACAACTTTGAGTACAACGTCACTACCCTCATCATAAAGAAGAGGAATTCTATTGGCAAAACGATAAACTTTGATTCCCTTGGATTCTATTTCTCCACCATATGCAATTCCCATCTCCACTACAAATGGAAATCCAGAGTATGCAGAAGCAGGTCGTTGAACAACTTCCAAAAAATCAGGGTTGAAAAATTTCTGCATTCCTTTCTGTAATGGTTCTGCACCTAATGGTGCAAGACAGGTAGGATCAGGAGACATAAAGTCTTCAAATCTCTGCAGTGAGTCACTTAACTTGACTAGTTCTTGATTAGTTAAACCGCCCATACGTTTTTCAGGCTTAAATCCTGCAAATTCAGCAAATTTGACTGCAGTAGTTGGACCTACTCTTTGAAAGCGTTTTGTAAGAAAAGAAGATAGTGTTTCACCTTGTACCGTGTTAGTTAATTGTTTATAGTATGGACTTTCTGGATCCATGTCCACGGATTTTGATTGAGAATCTCCAAAGTCCCAATAGTGTAATTTTTTATTTGCAACGTCAATATCTTCTATTCTAATTTTTGCAAGTTTATCAAAATCTAATTCTAAAAAGGACATCAATGCAATAACCACACGTACATGACGAGACAGTGTTTTCCAACGTTTCTTTGCACGTTCCATAATGCCATTGAAAGTAAGATTTTTTTTTGCAAGACCTAAATCTTTTCTAACTTTTTCAATCATTTTATCATCAACTGTAGGAATTTCAAATTGAGACTCAACCATCATTCGTCTAATGGTTTCTACATCAATTCCATGTGGATGTGGTCGAATTATTGTAGGTGGTTGTGGCATTGATTTTATAATTCTGGAGTAATGATATTTTTCTCCTTTAGGATCATCAAATGATATTGTTGCATATGGTGTAATTAGTGAGGTTTGATAAACATAATCTCTAATTTTAGAACCTGCTTTTGAGTAATCACCTTCAAGATAAATGCTTACGGTAAGTCCTTTTTTTGAAACATCTTTTGTATTATGTTTTAAAATAACTGGTTTATTTTTTTGAATATCTAAAAGTAATTGATATTCATTTGAAACTTTACCATCAATACTACTTTTTACTGAAACGGGTTTATTTGTTGTAATTTGACCATATAAAATAGCCATTGTTGCACCTAATCCAAACATTCCTCGAGCTTGTTTTAGACCAAATTTAGAACCATACAAAACTGTACCAAATGCTAGTGGAACATGTTTGGATTCAATTCCAGGTCCATTATCTTTTACAGTTAAGATGTAAGTTTTAGGATCTGGTTTGTCAGGTTCTACAGCCTTTATTGAAAGGTGAACATCAGGTAGTATGCCTTTTTGATCACATGCATCTAAAGCATTTTCAACAAATTCACGCACGGCAGTATAAAGAGATCTTGTAGGATTGCTGAATCCTGCTAAATCTCTATTCCTATAGAAGAATTCACTAGGTGAAATTTGATTGAATTTCTCTTTAATCGAAGACATTTTGATCTTCCCATAGTTTCATTCGTTCTTCTTTTCGTTTTCTGTTTGCTTCTTCTAATCTATTGTAAACTGTACCATGCATTCGTCCATTAGATAATGATGATATTGCATCCACAGTAGATCTTAATTTAGTATCATCACCAATTATAGAAACAGTTTTACCATAAACTGAGATATGTGTTCCACTTAGATTTTCCATATTTTTTCTCACTTTACCACTTTCACCAATTATCCTTGCTTTTATCCTTTCAAGATTATTAGTTGACTTTCCAGCAAACTCTCTTAAGTCTATAACATGTAAAGTGTTTTCACCTTTTAGTAATGTCATTGCATTTTCTGGAGAAAATCCTCTCCCAATAGCAGTTATAATTTCTAGTGCTTTAAACGGCTGAATATCTTCAATCTTACCATTAGAACGTACTAATGTTTCGCCAGTTTGGCTATCAATTTCTAGTTTAACATGACATAAACGCTCTATTTCTTTTTTAACTGAACCAGATTTACCAATAAGAACAGCAATTCTATCTTGAGGTATGCGAATTAATTTTTCAAAGCTCATTTAATCAAATCCTCAAATACTTCAGATGGATCTTTCACAGATATTCCTCTTTTAGAAAAGAATCTAGTTATGTTATTAATATCTCTTTTAAGAAATATCAAAGAATTTGGATGTCTAAGATCTACTGCAGACCCAAGATCAAAAAAAACTAAACCTTTCTCTGTTTTGAAAATATTATATTCTGAAAAATCCCCATGAACCAGTTTAGCATTATTGTATAATTTTTGAATAAAATCAATTGCAGATAAATAATCATCTTCATTTACATCGGACTCTTGTAAAAGAGGAGCTGGAGAACCACCAGTACCAATAAAATCCATAGCTAAAACGTTATTTTCTAATGAAATAGGCCTGGGTACGGATAGGTTTGAATCATAACATTGAGACATATTTCTAAATTCCTTTTGTGCCCAAAGATGAACTAAATTCCTTGTACCTTTTTTGATTTTGTTAAAACGTGGATCACCTTGAATGTAAGGAGTTCTTTTTTTAAAATTTGAAGTTGTTACAAGGTAAATTTTCAATGCAATATTTTTTGAATGAGTATCCACGGCCCAAAATACAACGGATTCCTTACCAGCACTAATTGCTCCATTTACATAAGCTATAATTTTTTCATTAATCATATGATAAAGAGTCATAATGGTTTTTTTATCTAAAACTTCATTTACAACTTTATTTTTTTTAAAACCATCATCTAGTGTTTTTTTACGTGCTTTTGACAAAAGTTTTTTTTCAATTTTAGATTCTAATTTTTTACTTAGATTATCATAAGACATTTTTTAATACACCAAAATGGAAAGGGTTTTTGTAAAACATCGTAAAAAGTTAGAAAAATCACATTTTAAAAACAATTAGAAAAGGAACACCAGATATTGTTTTAACACCATTTTCTGTACCAATACCTAAACTAGTAGAGAGAGATACAGTTTTTTTTCCAACCATGTTAATAATAGATGATGATTTTAAAAGATTTTTAGCTTCTTCTTTTTCTACTATTTTTTCACCATAATAATTTTCACTAATCTTAAGATTTAGTTTATCTTCAGATATTTCTTTTCCTAAAAGTTCAGCATCGCAAATATTTAACATAGGATTTTTTTGATAATGGGTTAATTTTATAGAAAATGTCATCATGCATATTTTCCTTTTAATGTAGATTTTGCACCACAAGCTTCACAGATTAAAAATGAAATTCGGTTTTCCTTAATTATTTTTGTATCAGGACTCTTACATGTTGGACATTCAACATAATCTTTAACATAAATTTGAAACAATCTTGTAAAATCTTCGGGATCTCTTTTTCCAATAAACATAGCTTTATCACCTAATTTCTCAGCAGGTACAGCAAATTCTTTTGAAAGGTATTGAAGGACTTTGTCTGGATCTCTACGTAAAACTTTTGGAAATTCAGAAAAATTACGAAGAAAAGTCTTATG
>JAWVZS010000007.1:0-13527 GCA_033722055.1 Nitrosopumilaceae archaeon | reverse complement strand
GTCTTGCCATTTCAATTAATGTGGTGGATAGTCCATCGCTTGAATCCATGGATGATGTAAAATATTTTTTATTTTTTATACCGAATTCTAATCTATGTATTGGTTGAATTACAGCTTTAATTGCTTTATTCTTTAATTTTGTATTGATTTTTTTTGAGTTTAGCATAATTTCTAACCCTATCCCCGTATAACCAAAAAACCCTGTTACAAAAATTAAATCTCCTATTTTAGCACCTTTTCTCTTTGGTATGGAGTCAGCTTGACCGAAAATACATACCTGGAAAACAAATTCTTTGCCTTCATTCATATCTCCTCCTAGAATTTTCAAACTAAATTCTTTTGATGCTAATTTTATTGCATTTGCAATTTCTTCAACTTTATGTTTGGATGTTTTTTTTGGAAAGTTTATGGACATGATGCCAAATTGTGGTTTAGTTCCTTTTGCAGCAAAATCACTAATACATGCAACAATACTTTTTCTTACAGCATTTCCTATCTGCATTTTGGATGGAATATCTGTACTTTGAACCAAAGTGTCAGTTTTTGCTAGAAAATTGGTTTTTCCAAGCCTAAATTCTTCTACATCTTCAGATACAAATTTTTTATTTAATTTCTTTTGAATTATTTGGATTATTTCTTTCTCAGTTAAATTTGTCATATGATCGTTTCACTAAATTTACTGTATCTCTAACAATATTTTTACACTTTTCAAAATCATTACTTTCAGCTGATATTCTTATAATATCTTCAGTATTTGATTTTCTAATTAAAACCCAACTGTCTTCGTCGATTATGCCTTTTACTCCGTCCATAGTAATAATTTCGGAGAATTCTTTTGAGGATTTTTTAGAAACATCTTCAATTACTTTATCATGTAATTTAGAATCTACTTGAACTTTATCTCTAATTTGCTTGTAACTTTCCATAAATTTTAGAATTTCATTAAAATTTGAATCATTTAACATAGAAGCAATCAATCCACTTGTCAATATTCCATCTCTACAAAAATTAAAACTTGGCAAGATGAATCCACCACTACTTCCTTCTCCTCCCGCCTGTGCATTATTTTTTAACATAAGATCAACTACGTTGGCCTCGCCTACCTTTGATCTTTTTACCTCTCCTCCCCTATCTTTGATAAATTTTTCAATAGCTACACTAGAATCAATACTTAGTACAAAATTTTTGAATCCTAATTGTAATGATTTGGCTACGCCAAGACCCAGAGTGACATCAGGAGTTTGTTTTTTACCATCTTTGACAACTACTAGTCTATCTCCATCAAGATCAAATGCAAAACCTATGTCTTTATCATTTGAAGCTGAAATTAAATCTGCTAGATTATTTGAGGTGGGATCTGGCCCCCTAGTACTGTTTTCTGGTGTATTGTTAATTGTTTTTACATTACATCCTAGATTTTCTAATAATGTAGGTGCATATTCTTTTGCAGCACCTCCTCCTAAATCTATTGCAATACTAGGAGAGCCTTCGATATTACCAATAATATTTTGGGCCTCTTCTAGATATGATGAAATTATGTTTTCTTCATGTCCAAAACCAGAGTCTGGATTTTCTTGTTGTTCTAATATGCATGGCAATTCATTTTCATTTACTCCTCTTCCATCCATGATGAATTTCAGTCCATTCCATTCTAGCGGATTGTGAGAAGAAGTAATAATCACACCTGCTCCGTATTTTCTGGCTTCTTTAAAAACAACAGGTGTTGGAGCTATTTCTAAATTATAAACATCAACGTCATTTTTTATCAAGGCTGCAATTGCTGATTTCATTATCATTGACCCTGATGGTCTAGTATCTCTACCAATAACACATTTTTTTGATTTAATTAATTTTGAAAAGTTGTTACAAAAATACATTGTATCCTTTAATGTAAAATCATTTCCTACAATTCCTCTAATTCCAGAAATTGTCTTTTTCATCTCATCAAAAACCTGAAAGGCTTTTTATAAACTTGATAGCAAATGCGACAAGTGCCTCGATAGCTCAGCCTGGTAGAGCGAACGCCTCGTAAGCGTTAGGTCGCGGGTTCAGATCCCGTTCGAGGCTTTTAAAATTTACAAGGAAAAATATCAGGAGTTTATTCATCAAAGGATTCGATATCTGTTTCTAATTCTTTACCTAATCCTTTCCACCATTGTTTTACCTCTTCAGTCATACTCCCCAAATGTAACGTCGAATAGTCCTTTATAGATCTGTCGGTTGAATTTTGATTGATCTAATATGTCTAAAACATCCATAACTGAAAATCATTTATCTGATCTTTTTTGAATTTTTTTTCGATACAGAATTACAAATAATGCTATTCCTGCACTTCCCCAAAATACTGGCCATTTTAGATCACTATTTCCCATTCCTAAAAATGCAAAAATTGTTCCTCCTATTGCGGCAAATCCAATTAATTCAAGAATTTTTGTATTAGTCATTTCCTTTTTTAATACTTCAAAAAGATATATTGTTTTAATTTTTTATTCATATGTGGACAAATATCTCCTTGTCGTTTTAATCCTTTTAGTAGCTGGAATGGGGATAATGGCAATTCAGGATCGTTGGATTGAATTTTACGCAATGATGGCAGGTGCAATTATTGTTATTATTTACAGTTCTATGAAAACCCGACGCGAAGTTCAAAAAGAAAGACGAAAAAGAAGATTCAAAAAATAGGCTTAAAGCTCTAGCCCAAAAGATTCTGCTATACTGGCGAATTTTTTATAGGATTCTAAATACTGTCTGCCCTTTGATGTCAGAATGAATGTATTCTTGCCATCGAATTCTACTTTGTTGATTAGGCCTGCACCAGTCAAATTCTCAAGGAATTTAGCTAATCTTGAATGTGATAGATTAGCTTTAGTAAGAAGTGATGTTGTTTTAATTCCCTCTTGACCAGACTGTTCTGTAGCAGTAAGCAGATCTGCAACTATTTGCATGCTAGTCCTATAAGCAACCATATGTACACCACCTCATACCAAGATATAAGGGTATTACCATTCATTCAGATCAGATAAATAGACAGTAAATGGATTTTTTCAAAGGTTGTCTAACATGTCGAAAATATCTTGGTTTGGAGATTTTTTAGGTGTAGCGTATCGTTACTACGATCTAAGAATGAATATCGTTCCATTATTTTCAGAACGTAGAAAGGCAGTAAATCTTTGGCATGATACTATCAGATGGTGGCTTGATCCTTCGATTAAAGTTCGATTTGTAGAAGATCATGACCAATATTGGTTTGTAATGGGCTCTGATTCACAAAAACCAGATTCTAATCTATCTTTTTTTAAAATCTTATCGAAGTCTGAAAATTATGAGCGATTTAAAAAGGGACATGGAGGAGAAGCATATTTGAGATTAGGGATTTACCAAACAAAATCTCTTAAAGACGTAAAGAATGATGCTGTATGTAACTGTGGACATATATCTGAAGATCATGATGATGAAGAAAACGATGAATGTCTTCATGAAGATTGTAATTGTAAAAAATTTGAAAGCTTTCAGGTTAATCTGTTAAAAAAGAAAAAAACACTTACTGATATTTTATTTTTACACATAGATGAAATCAAAACTGATCCTTTGTCATGGAATTGTATTAATTCCAATAAATTTTCCAAAAATTAATCTTCTTTGTTAACCCTAACATGTGGTCCTGGATAATGTTCGGAAATTTTCCTAGAATAACATTTGCCACACAGCATTCCTTCTAAATTCCACTCTTTCATTGGAATATATGGTTTTTGAATTAGTTCACTGCAAATTGTACATTTCTCTTTATTACTCAAATTGTTTCTTTTCTTCTTCCATCAATATAAAAATCATTTTGGACTAACAAAAACACCTAAGAAATCATGTTAAATATCACTAGTTTTTTAGAAATACTGGTAGTTGTCTGGCCAATGTAAACCTCCTGCAATTTTTACTTTGGTTGGACATCTACCTTTTACAATAAATTTCCAACTAGTTTTTTGATTGCCATAATTTCATCCTCTTCCTGTCTAATCTTTTTATCAACTACTCGCAACATTGTATCATTCCACACGTGGTGTGAAAAGAAATTATGTTTAGTATTGGCCAATTCAATTTCATCATCTACTACTGTGTCTTCTAAAAATTTAGTTACAATTATGTCTGCAAGCCTCAAAACTCTAGAATTTAATTTAAAACTCCGAAAAATAGGCTCCAGCTTCGTCATGTCTTCTTTAAAATCACCTTTAGTGTCTAGAATTTTTTTATGTAAAATTCGAAAATAAACTGCAACATAAAACAATGTTGCATATCGCTTAGTTTTATGACCTCCTTGTTTTCCATACTTTAACGCCTTTTTGGCATATTCTTTTACTAAGTAAGGATATAACAGAATCCTGTAATCGTCTTTTAAATTATCATTGAAAACATCATCGTATTTACTTCCTCTAGGAAGAAACTGTGCTGGTGAACTATATGATTCTGTGGGCCTTTGTTCAATCCCTGCAACTAAAGCTTGTATTGCATCTTTTGCAACAATTACTTTTTTGTGCTTGTCTGGTAAGTAGTGATTATAGGCACTGTCGCCTTCATAACTACATTGTTCTGATTTTGTTTTGGTGTCAAAACTTCCTGCTTGAATTTCATAAAAATAACCACAATTTTTTAATTGTGATTTAATAGATTTATGAAAATCCATTAAGGAAACAAGATCTTTTCCTCTGACAGAGTTTTGTGAATTCCTATACTTTGTTATGTTATTTTGTTCCTGTTCGTCATCTGCTTTAATGATAGTTACAGTCATGAAACCTTCCATGTTTTTTGTTCTCTTAGCATGATCTAAAATAGAATTAGATGTTTGTGCACCATTAACAATTTGTGGAGCATCTAATTTTATCATATTTTGTGCAAGTTCATTAAAATCACTTACTACTATTGTTATTCCATTATTGTAATAAAAGAATTTTCCAGGATTATTCTGTAAGGTTTCTCTTAATCCCTTATTTACACTAGTTTTGAATTGCATCCATTGTCGTATATTTGATTCAAAAACATAATCTCTATTCTTACTAACAAAATCTGTAAGCTCTCTCAATTTCAATATGCCTAGGATAGTATTTCCATGCCTAAGCATTTTTTCTAATTTTATTGTAGATTTTTTTCCAGCAGCTGGCTTCTTTATTCTTTCCCATAATTTTTGAATAATTTTTTCAATACCTAATACATCTACAATTTCATCATCATACTCGATTTTTTGGTCAGTAACATAACAACATTTGATTTTCAAATTTTTTTCTTTGATTTTTGTAACTAATTGGGCAAGCTCTGGTCGCATCTTAGTCACATCTTTATCTAGTAATCTTTTCACATCTTCTTTGAATTTTGCAATAGCATCAACAGAATGTGAAGAACCATACTTTGATTGAAATAATCTTATGGTATTATCAGAAAAATCTACAGGAAGATAAGCATCTATTCCTAAATCATTCGCTCCATCTATTATTGCATCTGCTGCATCATCTTCGGTTGCTTCAAAAACCCTTGTTAAGACCCAATGAAGAAAATTATTTCCTTTTTCAACTTCGCTCTTTGCCGATTCGGAATATTCTTTTATGTTTTCTTTAATGTTTTCAGAAAATCCTTCTAGAGGGGGTGTTGATGTTTTCTGTAACAGTAATGTTTTTGAGCCTGGAATATACTCTAACAAACTATTACCATTTTGAGACAAGCAAGTTCTCTAACATGCTATATATTTAGAGAATTTGGTAATTACATAATAACTCATTTTGGTGAAAAAAATGAAACGATTGATAATCATTTCTTCTATTATAACGGCAACTATACTATTAGGTGTCTCCTTTACCCTAGTTAATTCTGATAATGAAACTGAATTAACATCCGATCAAATTGATGTGGATGTAATAATGCCTACTAAAGTCTCTAGACCTGGATGTGAAATTGAAAATCTATGTTATATTCCACCCACAATCCAAATTAGTAAAGGAGAAAAAGTCATCTGGCAAAACCAAGACTCGGCCTTTCATAGCGTTACTTCGGGAAAATATGATTCCCCTACAAATCTATTTGATAGTGGTCATATGGATCCTGATGAAATTTTCATAGTGGAGTTTACTGAAAGAGGAATTTTTGACTATTATTGTACACTCCATCCATGGATGGAGGGACAAGTTATTGTAAAGTAAGAGGTGAGGGAGGGAGTCGAACCCCCTTGGATAGGTTTTGCAGACCCACGCATAACCGCTCTGCCACCTCACCGCAGTCAGAGAAACATGATTAGAACAATTAAACTCTTTAGATTACAATTTCGCAAAAGGTTTTGAAGCTAATTTTACATCTTCCGCCTTTACTGTTTTTCTACCCGCATGGTTTGACATATCTACAGCACTATGAGCAATTGTATTGGCTATTTCTTCAATAGTTCTTCTTAACTCGTCAGCTGATTCGTCACTGACTCTTTCAGCACCAGCCTTTTTTAAAATTCTATACATTGCCGATAGTCCTAGTTCTGATGATTTCAATATGTGACATTGATGTTTTTATGATAAAAGATTATGAGTGAAAAAATATCACCAAGAAATCGATTTATACAGACTAACTAAATTCCTAGTTATGTCTTGGCTTTATGATGCACATATACATCTATCAGATAAATTCTATGCTTCTAATATTCAATCAATACTAGATGGAATGCAAGAAATGAAAATAAAGGCATGTTGTGTCTCAGTTGATTATTCAAATTCTATTGAGACTCTTAATCTTGCTCAACAAAGTGACTTAATTTTACCATTCATAGGAATTCATCCAGAACGCGCAACAGATAATTTACAACTCATGATACAAGAAATAGAAGACAATTTTAAACAAATTGCAGGAATTGGAGAAATCGGTTTAGATCCAACTTATTCAAATTCTGATGACGACTTAAAAAATCAACTTAAAGTTTTTGAAGCATTACTTGGCGTTGCAGAAAAATTCAATAAACCTGTTTCAATACATTCTAGAAAAAGCCTTGATAAAATATTAGAAATTATGACATCATATAACACAAAACATTCATTACTACATTGGTTTGATGGCAGTAAAAAACAGCTCAAAAAAGCCATGGATATGGATTTTTTTGTTTCATATGGACCCGTGACTGTTTATGCTAATGATAAACAGTCTCTAATGTCCTATACTAGGGAAGATAAAATTTTAATCGAAACTGATGGCCCTGTTTCATTTTCTAGGTGTTTTGAAATGAAATCTGCGCAAATAGGATTTTTACCAAGCGTTGTTTTTTGCGCTTCTAAAATATTAAAAAAACACTACATTGATGTTGTTAAGCTTGTTGAAAAGAACTCAGAGTCCTTTCTCCAAATATAGGTATAAAAAACCCTAAACAAATACACGAAGAGTGGATAGAATAAAGCGTCTTTCATTTAAAGTACTTGATAAACACAAGTCACAGTTTGGCGAAAACTTTGATGAAAACAAGGAGATTCTTGATAAAGTTACAATCATTCGCTCCAAAGGATTGAAAAATGAAATTGCTGGATTTATCACCAAATTTCTCAAAAAAGAAAAACGAAATGAAGAAACAAAACAAGCTCAAATAGATGCAATGCAAGAAGAGGATGTTTTAGATAATCCGACTTCAGACGATGTTACTTCTGAGGATGGCGCTTCTTCTGAAACTACTGAAACATCATCTACAGAAAAATCTGAAGAATAAGATTAGCTCAACCCTTAATTTTGGTATTTAATTTCCCTTCAGTATGATTAAGATAAAATTTGTTGGTGGTGCAAAAAAATCCTTTGGTACTGATACTTTGGAATTAGATCTTGATGGAATTACCGTTGAACAATTATTATGTGAAATTCTGAATATCAAACCTAATAACACGATTGATTTTGATATTGGAAATATTCTAGTTGCAATTAATGGTGTTGATTCATCTGCTCTAGGTGGTAGAAAAACTATTTTAAAAAATAATGATGTCGTAACAATAATACCGGTTATTCATGGTGGTGCTGATTATTTTGATTTTAAATGCAAGTCTAGAAATGTTAGACTTTATGAAATCAAAGGAACAAAAATTAATGGAATTGAATTATTAGATAAACTTCGAGTAAAATATAAGAAACTAAAAATTCAGGCAATATCT
This sequence comes from Nitrosopumilaceae archaeon, assembly GCA_033722055.1. Lineage (GTDB taxonomy): Archaea > Thermoproteota > Nitrososphaeria > Nitrososphaerales > Nitrosopumilaceae > CAYWRD01. Next base: position 5,383 of record JAWVZS010000007.1, on the reverse strand, counting down.
AAAAATTTTATTCTTAATTATAATCATTTACAAAAAATAATTGAACTTTCATTAGAAAATGAGTCACTTGATCTGTTATTATCTAAAAAACTAGAAACTGATATTCTAATGCGTTTTGCCATAGAAGAACAAATTTCTGAAGCGATAAAAAAAGCTGGGATACAACACCCCAATAATTTTTTTCTTATAGTTTTAGGAAATGTGCATCACATCAAAAAACTTCATAATGAATTAGAAGAACTACGAACTGGTATTTCATTTGTTTCTCCCTCTAAAATAAAACAACAATTTAACATAACTAAACATCACATAAAGTCAGTTTATACAAAAACTCCTTTGGAAGATATACTCTTGGAGAAAGCTGCAGTTTTATTCAGAAATACTTCGTTTTAATTTTTCTGTACTCAATATATTGGATTCTTTTATTATTGAAATTCCTGTTTTCTTACCTAATATTTCAATTAAAATAATTTTATCAGGTTTTTCTAATGATACTTTATTTTTGATATCTGATGCAACATTAGTAATTAACTCTTGACTTGAAATTGTTGAATTTCTTTTTTCTATGGATATCCTATATGTTTCATCTTTGTTAATTTTTGAAAGCAATGACTTTACTCCGTTTTTTATTTCTGTTAATTCTGTTTCAACTAATTTTTGTATGGGAATGAATCTAAGACAATATCTTACAGACCATGGTTCATCTAAAATCATATCTCTAATATCATGAATTATTTTAATAGGTTCTAGATTAGACTCTACAGTTAAAATTCCAGGCATGTCTGAAATACTTGTTTGTGCTTTTGAATCCCCTAAATTATCTAATATTCTTGTAATTTCTTCTTTAGTCTCTATCTCAAAATGCCTTGCACAAGTAATGATAAGATTCAAAGTAATTCCAAAATTTCTTTTCTAGATAAAGAACCTTCTCTATGTATTATGATTTTTTCATTATCTATTTCTATGATGGTTGATTCACCCTTGCTATCAATTATTCCGCCATCTATGAAAAGATCGCATTCTATATTCTTATAGCATTGCTGTGGATCAGTGAAAGATTTCTGACCTGAAATATTTGCACTCGTTCCCACAATATACTCGCATTTCTTTAACACTTCCAAAAGCCAGTCATTTTTAGGAACTCGTATTGCAATTTTTTTTTCTAAATTCATGGATTTTTTTAATTTCATATCCGTAATTGGAAGAATCAATGTAAGATTACCTGGCCAAAATTTTTCAGCTAATTTTTTAGAATTTCTATCAAATTTTGCTATTTTTAATGCACTATCTAATGACATTGCTAATACGGGAAGACTCTTATCTTGCTCTCTATTTTTTAACTTGAAAATTTTTTGTACTGCATTTTCATTATATGGGTCACATCCAATACCATAAACCGTATCTGTAGGAAATACCAAAATCTTTCCATTTTTGATTATCTCTACTGCTCTCCGGACTGCAATTTTGCTCTTTTTTACTTTCACTATGATAGTCTTTATTTTGATAAATAATTATCTTAGTTTTTTAATTACATTTTTAATTCTCTAATCTTTTTAAAAAAATTGAAATTATGAGTGATCCAAATTACGAAGATAATGATTTTGAAGATGATTTTGATGACGAATTTGACGAAATATCAGATGATTAGATAGTTAGTCCAAAATTATCTGCAAAATTACTAAATGTTTTGTATGCTTGTAAAAACTCTCTTCCAGTTGAGCTTATTTTATACTTCATAGAACCTTGTACTTCTACTTGTTCTAACAATCCCTGAGATACTAGAGTTTTTAAAATTCTTGAAATTCTTGAATGTGAGATGTTGGCTTTTCTTATCAGATATGTAATTGATGCTCCGTTATCGTCTTCTAATTCATCTCTAGTAGTAGATAATATATCTCCAATTATGCGCATATGTGTTCTATATTCTGCCATATCTTTTCACTAACCATTTTTTGTTAATCTATGAATAGTGACTCGATATTTTGCAATATACCAAAAAGATAAAAGAATTTGACAAATTACTGATATTCTAATAATTCAAGCCTAAATCATTATTCTAACTCTTCATCGAATTTTATCTTGGTAAGAGGTACTTTGCTTACTGGAATAAACAATGCAATCAAACCACTAATTTTGATCACCATAGAAACTGGATAAATTATTGACTCTGGAAACACAAATGAATACCAACCTAAAAATTCTCCTAAAGCTAATAATGCTAACCCCAACGCTACTGAGATAGTTCCTTTATTCTTACTGTCAAAATATGATAATAGAGTCTCAATTGCTCCATATGCTAATAAAATAAACGACACAGATCTAAAAATATGCTCAATCTGTACTGATGATACTAAGAAGATGGGTAGTATTCCTATTGAACGAAAATATCTTGTTTTGGGAAAAAATGATTTGATACTATGTGAAAATGCTATAAAGAAATATCCTACTGTTTGAATTCCTATTCCCAACGTTTGTATCCATCTTTCTATGTTTCCTGATTTTATTACAAAATCTTCTACCATATATCCTGACCAAATTACAAAAAATCCTATGCTAATTGAAAAAAATGCAATTGATAATCTAAATAATGTAGGGCTGCCAGTATTTCTAAAACCTATGGCAGACATTATTCCTATTGCTAATCCTACTAAAAATCCAATTAAGTTGAGTATGTTTTCTAAGAGGAATTCCAACTATGTTTAGAAATCGCTAAAACTAATTATTTTAATCTGATGAATGATTTTACTTGTTAGCTAATCCCATTCATCTAATGAGCCTGAAGATTGTCCTTCTGTACTACTTGCATAATCACCCAAAATATCTGAATATGTTACATCGTTATGTGCAATGAATTTTACATATTCTCCATAACTCATATCTAAATCACAGTTTTCACATCTAACTAACGAAAAATCCATAGCTAATTCTGCCTCTTTTTTACACTTAGGGCACTTTATTTTCACGATCTATTTCTACTATTATAATTATTATTACTTTACATCACAAAAAGATAAAAGGAGTTTTTGATTTTTGCAAAACTGTGAGCCGAATATGTACTAAATGTAAAAACTCCATTCCTGATGAAGAACAACTAGATGTAGTGGCTGAGAAATACCCTTGTTGCAATAAATGTTGGGCAGAATGGAAAGAATACAGAGTTATGGTGATGAATGAAATGAGACTAGATATGTCGATGCCTGATCATAGAAAATTACTCAAAAAACATGAAAAAATCTTTGTGGGTGTTCTTTCTCCTGAAGGCGAAATAATTGATTATTCTGATGAAAAGAATAGAAATCCTGATGCTTAAAGACCCAAATGATTTTTTGCATTATCTGGAATTATAATCATCAATCGACGCCTTTTTTCATTTTCTAAGTTTTCAATAATTTCTTTAATTGTTTTTGCAATTGTAATTTTTTGTTCGTTATGTAATGAAAGATATATTTCTAAAATTCCATCCAGATTGAAATTTATTAACTTTTGAGGATTTTTTGACACTTCATCAATATATGAGAAAAATAATTCTTTTCGTTGTTCGTCTGAAAGAATTACTAGAATTTCCAACCATGTTTTAAACAATTTTGAAAAATTAGGGAAAGGGATCTCTGGACCAGCTTCCAGAGCATTATTGATAATCTCTTCTTTTTCAGTAGATGACAATGAAAAAAACTCCATCATCCTTTTCTTTAGGATTGGTTTGCGTAAAAAATCAGGAAGATTTGCTAAATTCACAATAATGTTTCCTGCAAAATTTGATTCAGTCATCGATCTAAAAACATATTGTGAATAGTATTAAATCATCTGAAAAGCAATTTAGCTTAAATAAACCAACCTTTCGTTTTAATCTATGCCAAGTACAATTGTAGTAGGTGGATTTTTTGGTGATGAAGGAAAAGGAAAGATTATTTCTTATCTGGCAAAAAAGGATAATCCTGACATAGTAGTACGAGGTGGAGCTGGACCTAATGCTGGCCATACAATACGAGATGGTGATAAAATTTACAAAGTTCGCATGTTACCAAGTGGGTTTTTAAATCAAAATTCTAAACTGATGATTGGTCCAGGCGTTGTTTTGAATCCCCACGTTCTAGAGACTGAAATTAGAGATTTTGATATAGGAAATCGGGTTTTTATCGATAACCAATGTGGTATTATTGAAGAATCTCATCTTTCTCGAGATTCAAAAGGTGACTTGAAAGAAAAGATAGGTAGTACTGGATCTGGAACTGGACCTGCTAACTCTGATAGAGCTATGAGGGTGTTAAAACTAGCCAAAGATTTTGACTCTCTTTCAGGCTTGTTATGTGATGTTGCCAATGAAATTAACACTTCGCTAAAATCAGGAAAACATGTCCTTGTTGAGGGTACACAAGGAACTTTTCTTTCATTATGGCATGGTACCTACCCTTTTGTGACTTCTAAAGATGTCACTGCATCTGGAATATGTGCAGATGTGGGCTTGGGACCAAAAATGGTAGATGATGTAATTGTGGTCTTCAAAGCTTACGTAACTAGAGTTGGAACTGGGCCTTTAGAAAAAGAACTCACACCAGAAGAAACTGAAAAAAAAGGTTGGTCAGAATTTGGAACTGTTACAGGTAGGCAGAGACGAGCAGCTGAATTTGATTTCAACTTAGCTGCACGTGCAATCATGCTTAATAGTGCAACTCAGATTGCAATTACGAAACTCGACGTAATTTTTCCTGAGTGTTCAGGCATGACATCGTTTACTCAGCTGTCAGATGAGGCTAAAAAATTTATTCAAAACATAGAAGAGAAACTAAACACGCCTGTTACCATAATAGGAACAGGTCCTGCTTTCAATGAAATTATTGATAGAAGAACTTAGCCTCGATTTTTTTTCTAGCTAAAGTTTAATTTGGTAATTTTCTTATGGTGTCTGTGGATAAATTACCGCGTTACATTCAAGTAGCATCTCCTCTTGAGTTTTCCCGATTGGTTTGTGCATTAGAGCGTGCACCACGAGTATCTTTTTTGCACGAACATGGAGGACAAAAAATTCTTTCAGTCCAAATGGATATTCTAAAAGAAAAACCCATAATTTACTATACGCCACTTCAACAGATTGGTCATTATCTTACTTATGGAATAAAATCAGGCAAAGAAGAATCTGGAATTGTTAACTCTACATCTGATTCAAGTCAACTATACTCACCTATTGTAAAAATCAAATCCCTTCCTTCCTCACTCAAGCCTGGAGAGGGTGCAGATGACAAATATTTACCAATTGAATTAGAAGATTTATCTAGTTTGGCAAAACTAACATGGGGTTTTGATGAAATACCGTTTCCATTATTTTCATTTCCAAGTAAAAACAAATGGCTAGTCGGAGTCTTTATGAATTTTAGTGAAGATGGTC
>JAWVZS010000006.1:0-14738 GCA_033722055.1 Nitrosopumilaceae archaeon | reverse complement strand
CTTTGGAAAGGAAAAGAAAATGCATTTTTTGATCCTGATGATCCTGATGAGTTAAGCCAAACTGCAAGATATTTTTGTGGAGGAATAATGAACCATGCACGAGCTCTTTCAGCAATTTGTAATCCAACTACCAACTCTTATCATAGATTAGTTCCAGGGTATGAAGCACCCGCATATATTGCGTGGAGTTCTAGCAATAGGTCAGCAATAGTCAGAGTTCCAAAACATTTCAAAGGTGTTGGTTATTCTTATCTTAAGAGATTAGAGTTTAGAGCACCAGATCCATCATCTAACCCATATCTTGTCTTTGCAGCTGTTACCGCAGCAGGTATGGATGGAATAAAGAAAAAAACAGATCCCGGCGATCAGGTGAAAGATGATATTTTCAAGATGACCAAATCAGAACGAAAAAAGAAAGGAATAGGAGTTCTTCCAGCTAGTCTTGGTGAAGCTCTTGATGAGTTGGAAAGTGATAAGAAATTCTTAACATCAATATTCTCAGACGATGTGATAGATACAATAATTTCCTTAGGTAGACGTGACCAGCGTGAGATATCTATCAGGCCTCATCCTCATGAGTTTTACCTGTACTTTGATGTCTAAACTCTTCCAGTAAGTTGAAAGATATAGAATAAAGATATAGAAATTAAGCCAAAACCACTTCCAAGGAAAATCCATTTTCGTTTTTCTGATGTTGCTGCTTTATAGAGTAACACTCCTCCTGCTAAACCAACAAACAAAACTATTACACCAATAACGACACTATCAAAACTTGAACCAGTAATTAAAGGATGAAAAAATCCTGATAATAATGCAAAAAATACTATCAAATAAACATACTTGAAACTAGTAAACGCCTTAGTTGTTATTTTACTCAATAGTTAGATTAGATTTTGATTGGAAAATAAACTTTTGAGTTTTACATCATTCCGCCCATATCGGGCATACCGCCTGGCATTCCTCCCATACCCGGCATTCCACCACCCATTCCTGGCATACCACCCATACCACCTTCAGCTCCTGGTGGTGGACCAGCTGATTTTTGGGTTGCAATAACATCATCAATTCTAAGTATCATACAAGCAGCTTCAGATGCAGCTGAGACAATTTGTTCTTTAACTGCTAATGGTTCAATAATATCACTAGCTTTCATACTTGCAATCTTTGCTTTCATCACATCAATACCAGTCCATTTTTCACCTTTTTGTTGTTTTGAACGTAATGCAGCTAGAGTATCAATAGGATCCATACCTGCATTTTCAGCTAATGTTAATGGAATTGACTCTAAAGCATCAGCAAATTTTTCGGCAGCTAATTGTTCTCGTCCCTCTAGAGAATTAGACCAATTTCGTAGTTTGGTTGCAGCATAAGTTTCTGGCGCACCGCCACCTGCTACAACAAATGGGTTAAGCATAACATCTTTTACAACCATCAATGCGTCATGGACTGATCGTTCTACTTCATCTACTACTCTTTGTGAACCACCACGTAAGAGAAGCGTTACTGATTTTGGATGTTTACAGCCTTCAATGAAAACCCATTTGTCTTCTTCAATTTTTCTTTCTTCTACTAAATCAGCAGAACCAAGATCTTTTTCAAACAAATCATCTAAGTTAGTAACTATTCGACCACCAGTAGCTTTTGCAAGTTTTGCAAGATCACTTTCCTTAATTCTTCTTACAGCAAGAATTCCTGCTTTGGCAAGATAATGTTGTGCCATATCATCAATTCCTTTTTGACATAAAACTACATTTGCACCAGAACCAATTACTTTGTCAACCATGGTTTTGAGCATTTTATTTTCCTCATCAAGGAATGTTTTGAGTTGTTGTGGGTTTGAAATATTTATTTTAGCATCAGTTTCTGTTTTGCTTATCTCTAATGCAGTATTGAGCAAAGCAATTTTTGCCTCAGGGATTTTCTTTGGCATACTACCGTGAACAATTTCTTTGTCTAATACAATACCTTGAATAATTTCAGAGTCTTTAATTGAGCCTCCTGCTTTCTTTTCTACTTTGATATCATCAATATCTACTTCAAAATTATCTCCTTCCTTTTCAGAAACAGCTAAGATTGACTTTACAATAATTTCTGCTAAAGTATCTGAATCCTTTCTTACTAATTTTGTTTGCATTGATGTTTTTGCAATTTTTGTGAGAATGGCTTTATCATTGGCAGAAACATTTTCAGATATATCTTTCAAAAATTGCTTTGCTTTTTTTGCTGCCTTTCTATAACCATCTACAATAATTGTAGGATGAACATCTTGGTTAAGAAGTGATTCTGCATTTTCAAGTAATGCACCTGCAAGAACAACGGCAGAAGTTGTTCCATCTCCAACCTCATTATCAGTAGTTTTAGAGATTTCAACTAGCATCTTAGCAGCTGGGTGCTGAACATCAATTTCTTTGAGAATGGTTGCACCATCATTAGTAATAGTAACATCGCCTAAAGAGTCAACTAACATCTTGTCCATTCCGCGTGGACCTAAACTAGTATGAACAATTTCTGCAATAATTTTTGCAGCAGAAATGTTATTTTTCTGAGCATCTCGTCCTTTAGTTTCGGAGGCTCCTTCTTTGAGTAAAACTACGGGCATTTTTCCCTGACTAGATGCTTGAACACTCATTGATCCAAGAACCTAATATTCCCTTTTTATACGTTCGGGGAAAATAGGATTTACGGAATATCAAAAATCTTAATCGGTGTTTTTAAATTGGGAAAATCAAGGAATATGATGTGGCAAAGTCAAAAAACAAGGAATCTTACGATAATGTTTTTTCAAAATTAAAGGAGCACAATAAGTGGTTTGAAAATTCTATTCCCCTAATTGCAAGTGAGAATATTCCAAGCCCTGCAGTTAGAGAGGCAATAATTTCTGATTTTGGCAATAGATATGCAGAGGGTTGGCCTGGCGAACGTGTGTACGCTGGATGTATCTACATTGATGATGTGGAGGTAGAATGTATGAAGCTGGCCAAAAAATTGTATAAAGCAAAATTTGCTGATGTTAGACCAATTTCAGGAGTAGTAGCTAATCTTGCTATCTATTCGGCATTTACTAATCCTGGTGATGTAATGCTTGCACCATCCATTCCTGCCGGAGGACATATTTCTCATGGTAAAAAAGAACATTCAGGAACAGCTGGTTTAGTTCATGGTTTAGAAATTGAGTTTTATCCATTTGATGCAGAAGAAATGGCAATAGATGTCGATAAAACAAAACAAAAAGTAAAAGATCTTGAAAAATCAAATCGACTGCCAAAAATGGCAATGTTTGGAGGATCACTTTTTCTTTTCCCACATCCTGTCAAAGAACTAGCAGATTTTCTCAAGAGTTATGATATGCATATTAATTATGATGCAGCACATGTGGCTGGATTAATAGCTGGGGGCCAATTCCAGGATCCTCTAAGAGAAGGAGCAGATACAATGACTATGAGTACTCATAAAACTTTGTTTGGTCCTCAAGGAGGATTAGTTCTTGGAGGAAATCAACATGAAGAAGCAATCAAAAAAGCCACTTTTCCGGGATTAACTAGTAGCCATCATATTCATCATATGGCTGCAAAAGCAATAGCATTTGCAGAAGCACTAGAATTTGGAAAAGATTATGCAAAACAAGTAATAAAAAATGCAAAGGCATTAGGTGAGGCATTAAGTGATGCAGGATTCAAGGTATTAGGAGAAAGTAGAGGGTTTACACAATCTCATCAGATAGCAGTTAATGTGTTGGATTATTCTGATGGAGGAAAGGTAGAAGCAGATTTAGAAAAAGCAAACATTATCGTTAACAGACAATTAATTCCAGGAGATATCAAAGCAGGTCGAAATTATTTTCATCCTGGTGGAATACGGTTAGGTGTATCTGAGATTACTAGGCTTGGAATGAAAAAATCTGAAATGAAAGAAATTGCAGAATTTATCAAACAGGTAGTCATAGAAAAGAAAAATCCCAAAAAACTAGTTACAAAAGTAAAATCATTTAGAAAGAATTTCCAAAAAGTACATTATTGTTTTGATCATAAACTTGGCGCCTATGAATACGTCAAGTTAAGATAATCTAACTTGCATAGTCAGTCAACAGTGATTGATCACCGTTATTTTTCCCAAAAATTAAATCAAGTTCGTCAGATAGGGCTCTAATCCTTCCTCTCTGGTAATCACCAACATCGTATTTTTCAACCAATCTTCTTGCAAGTTTTAGATATTTTTCAACTGAAGCTCTAGTAATGGTCTGGATTAATTTATGACCACAATCACAATTCTGAATCAAAGGTAATCTTCTGTATGATCTTCCACACGCAGTACATCTAAAGTTCTGCCTAGCATATGCTCTAAGGTTTCCCATAATATCTGGTACGAGATGGGTAGAAATCACATTGGAAACAATCTCTGATGTATTTACAGCGTTAATGAGGTCAGCATTTTTAATTTGCATATCAAATTTGTCAAGCATTGATCCCAATGTAGAATATGCACTTCGAGATTTTGAAGTTGTTAAGGTGGAGGTTGGATGGGTAAAGAAATAGTCAAAGAATTGTTCTTTTGTTTCTAATCTAGATTTGATAATTTCTACAGAAGTAACATCTGATGCTTTAATTTGGTTTTTTGTTGATTCAAAGAAATCTAAAGGAAATGTCTTACAGACTTCAAGATTGTGTGCCTGAGGCTGGGACTCGTGTGGTAATACTAAAGGTTGGATTAGAAGAGGGGCATCCATTAAACCACCAATTCGGTCAGAGAGAAATTGTCTTGAAAAATTCAAGAGACTGTCCATCAATAGCATAATCGAGTCTGCATCGCCATCTGCATCTCTTCGTTTTGCTGAATGCCAATTAGGGGTGGCAAAACACACATGGGTTTCTGTAAAGCCAATAATTCTACCAACTATTCCAACTGAGGTATGAGGTGCTAATCCAATGATTAATTGTCCGATCAGTTGTTCCTTTGATTTTACATTATAGTATTTTTCCTTACCATAGAATTTACTTAGCAAATCATCTACGTATTTGCAGGTAGCTACAAGATACCTACCGCAATCATTAGGAATTATCACGTCCTGAGTTCTAATCTCTATAATTTGATCTGGGCTTTCAAGTGGAATTCCGTCAATATCGTGCGTATAACCCAGTTCCTTCAAAACTGGAATAGAAGTGCCAATCCATGATGGTTTAAAGTGAGTCAGAGGAGAGTTAGTTGCATCAAATCTAATAGTACCATCCTTGAAAACTGTTAATCCATGACTTTGCCGTAATAGTCCCTTTTCAAAAGGTTCGGCAATTTTATCTTGGTTGATAAGTTCCTTTACTCCTTTGAATGGTTCTTGTGCCCTATACCCTACATTTTCTTGAGCGGAATTAAGTTCAGTTTTTAGGGGAAATGGTTTGTAGCTGTAAGACACAGCCTTTCTTTTGCATTTTTCACAATAATCAGAATTAATCATATCACGGCAGTTTAAGCAGCGAAATTCAATTACTGTTCTTTGACCACATTTCCTACATTTGATACCAATTGATGGTTCTTTACATTGATTACAAACACGATTATAGATATTAGTATAGAAGCTGCCTAATTTAGCTGCTTTTAGTAAATCTCTGGTAGGTCCTCCTTTACTACCAATTGGAAATAGAGAATGTATGGGTGGCTTCATTTGTCTAGGGGCAGCCTTTTCAGGCCTTCCTATTCTAACTCCAATAGAAGTAGAGAACTTGTTCCTGATTTCTATTTTGGAAGATTTTGAGATTATGTGAGGAACAGAAATATCTTCTATGATTGGTTTTTGTCGGAATAGTAAATTATAGAAAATCTTTGCTTCATTATTATTTAGAGTCACAAAGTTTTTTTCTTTTTTATGTGGGACGCCTAGTTTTTCAAGAATTGGTTTTTTAATTTCAGAGTAAATTATAGAGTTTTGATCAATTTTTTCAGGTGTTAATAGAGATTCTAATTCCTCTGGAGTAATCATATCCCAAAAGAAAAGATATTTTGGATGTAATGGAATTTTAAAATCCAAACTAAGTCTAATTGCGTCATCTAATGAAGGGATTTTGCTTAAAAATTGATTAAAATTACTGTTTTCGGGTTCATATTTTTCTAATTTCGCTCTTAATTCTTCAATCCAAAATTCTTCTACGTATGCAGACGGAACAAGAGGGGCATTGTTTTCAATAAAATCTCCAAAAGAGATCAAAATATCTCCTAGATGAATAATTTTATGGATGTCGTTTTTGATTTCTATTCCATGACTTACATCTCTAATTTTTACTACATCTCCATTTTTGAGTAAAACAGTAGGGGTTTCAATTGAATCAACAAAAGCTACAGTAGCTCCCTTGCCCGGTAGGTCGATTTTGATTTGAGTTCCTACCGCTAGTGTATGGTCTAAAATCTCAGCAACAACTGGATGAATTCCTACTGAGGCAAACCCAGTATTACAGGATCTGCCATATCTTAGGCGAAACCCTCCCAGTTGATTAGGCATTGATAGAACTGATCTTCCAGTAATTACTTCCCTCATTCGTTTGGAAGCTGCGTCTTCTTTGTCGCCAGTTTGAATTGCGCCTTTTAGATCATTTAACCACTCCCAACCATCAAGATTGTAAAGATCTATTCTTTTGAGGAGTTTTTTTGCTCTTCCAATTAAACCGTCATTAAGTACCCTTAATGCACCACCTCTTACCCTGTCAGTCTTTATTCTGGTCATGCCTTTGTGATTAACTACCTCATATGGGTCTGTATCCACACCGTCTAATTCTACAGGTAAGTTAGATATGACATGCATAATGTCATCATCTAAAACATGAAATTGAAAATTTCCAGCCTCCCGTTCATATACTCTTAATTCTTCAACAAATCGTCCAGTTTCATCATCAAAGGAATCTGCTTGATATTTACCTAAACCAACTGATTTTCTAACATGATCTGCTATGAGCATGGTTACAGCAGATTCTGTTCCTCCAGCAGAGCGCATAGGGCCTGCAATTGAGACTGAGAGATATTCTGTTCCATCTTTGTTTTTCTTTATTTTTACTTCACTAATTCCTTGTAATGGAGCTATAGTAACTCCTTCAGTTACAATAGCCAAACCTACACGTACTGCGAGATCTAGTCTTTGTTCAAAAGTTGAATCTGGAGGAAGGTATTTCCCTAAGGCAATTTCTTTTGATAAAATTAATGCAGAGAGTTCTTTTCCATTTGATTTTAGTAATTCTCTAAGTGGTTCGGATATGTCTATTTCGTGCATTTTTGCGACACGATCAGCTAAATCAAATGCGATTTTCGGCTCAATAATGCCTGAAGAATCAACTAGTGTAGATTTGGCATTTGCTGCTTTTTCAAATATTTTATAGGTTTCATCAGAGAGCAATTTGTAATAATTAGCATAATAATCAGGCATAGGAATTCCAGAGATTCTAGAAATTGCGTCGTTTACGGCCATTGTTTTCTTATTATTTGGTAGTTTGAATGGTTTTTGCTATATCTTCTAGTTTCTTTATACTTCCACCTTTTTCAAGAAATGTTCCAATAACTAAAGCATCAGCCCCAGCTTGAACTAATGATTTGGCAGTTTTCGAGTCTTTGATTCCTCCGCCTACAATAAGAAAACCATTGAATGCCTTTCTTACTGTTTTTACCATTTCTGGTGTCACATTTGTCTTGGCTCCAGAACCGGCTTCTAAGTAAACAAACCTCATTCCCAAAAATTGGGCAGCTAGTGCGTATGCTGCAGCAATTTTTGGTTTTTCAAATGGTATTCCTCGTGCAGAACCAACAAACCATGCTGAGGTACCCTCCCCAATTACTAAATACGCCGTAGGCAGAGGCTCTAAGCCAAATTTTAACACGCTTGGAGCACCTAAGGCTTGTGCCTGAGTAATAAAATATGGATTTTCAGAGTTCATTAATGAACTAAATAAGATAGCATCTGCGTCAGGAACTACACCAGTAACGTTCCCTGGAAATAAAATTACAGGGATTTTGATTCCTTTTTTAATTGCTTTAACAACTTTGGACATCTCTATTTGATCAGTAGCAGATGAACCACCCACCAATATGGCAGATGCACCTATTTTCTCTACTTGATTAGCAAGTTTTGCAGAAGATTCTAAATTTGATACTTCAGAGTCAATCAACACAAACAATAATGCATTTTTTTTCTTCAATTCAGTCTTTAGGAATGATTCAGTCTTGTTTCCCGTCATAAATGGGATTTGTAGATGAGTCTTTAAAGTTTAATTGGAATAACAGTATACATATTTGTATAGCTATGTCGGAGTTTGAAAAATCTAATTTTAACAACATAATTAGAAAAATGATCAAAAAATCACTATTTACTGAAAGACAAATTGAAATTATTTTAAATCAAAAGAACTTGGTTGAAACAAAGTTTTCAATAAGTAAAGGGGCGTATTACAGGCAAGTAGGACAATCACGAGAGAAATTAGTAGGTTTATTCTATTCAATTGTGCTTTTTCGTGCGTTAGGCATACTTTTACCAGATGATATTGATGTGATATCCAAACTTTCTGAGCAGGTTTCTGTGATTAATGATAGTGATATCTTTCCTGAGAGAGAGGACGAAATCATTAATGTGATAGATATGACTATTCGCCGAGCGTGCTCTATGTGATTTTAAGAAATATGTTTTTGTGGATTAGGTATGATTTGATGTGATTTATGATGTACATTAGTTAATCCAAATAGTAAATTATTGTTGTTCAATCACGATAAATCACGACGTAGGCATAAATTTTGTGATGTTAATAGAAATTCCTGATCCTGAAGTGATTTTAGGTGTGATTTTAGCTTTTTTGGTAGGTATGGGTGCACTTTATGGTTACTTTAAGATCCGTCCATACATCAAAACCAAAAGTGATGACTATGGAGCAAATGATCAACGCCTAGAATATTACGAAAGACAGTTAATTGATATGAAAATACGTTTAGACGCCCTAGAAATAGAGGGATTAGAAGGTAAAACCAAGGATAATGTCGATGAGATAAAGGAAATTGTGGATGAGGCTGCTCAAAAACAAGTTGTAAAGGAACCTGAGCCCGAGATTAAGCATACAAACAAGCCTGAGATTAAAAAAATAGAAAAACCCGTGCCTGAAGTTGAGTCTGGTGACATCACAGAGCAGGTATTACACCTAATCACAACAAAGCCTATGACATCACGTGATATTCAAAACACCTTAAAGAAAAGTAGAGAGCATTGTTCTAGGTTTTTGAAAAAGTTGTATGAAGATGGGTTTGTTGAAAGAGATACAAGTTCAAAACCATATACATATTCTATAACTGAAAAAGGAAAAAAGAAGATCGGGTTTGTTGAAAACACTCCAACTGTTGCATAAAAATTATTTCGAGTTTTCTGATCTTCCAAAATGGGTTTTCTACCCTCAAATTACCACAATTCTATTATAAATTATTAATTATATAAAATATTAAATTATATATATTATTAAATTATAATGATATTATGGCTACGCAAGAAAATGAAGTATTAGTAAAAATTACTTCTGCTGGAACAATATCAATACCAAAACAATTTCGTAAGTTTATGGATATGCAAAAAGGAGATTATGTAAAACTCATTCTAGGTAAAGATAGACTAATTGTGCGTAAAATTGTTATTAATTGATGTTATTTTTGGCCTAGTTTTATGGTTTGATAGGTCCATTCCCTACCTGTTCTAGTTCTATTCATCCGTCCTTTGGAAGAAAATCTTGCTAAATATGTAGAAATTATGCTAAGTTTTACAGGCTCATTATACTCATCTTCATATTTTTCTAAGATCTCAGATGAAGTGAATCTACCTACTGGGAAGTATTTATCAATAATATTCCAAATTTTTGAACCGGTAGAATCTAGGTTGAGTGGTTCTGATTGATTATCTTCAATATTCATCAAATCCATCATTTCGAATATTTTTAGAACTTTTTCTCGTGTGACATTACCTTCTAATTTAATATCATAGCGGGCACCTTCTGAGTCTTCCATATCGATACGGATACGCTTACGAGCCATTGTGATCTTTGAGGTTCGAATGTTAACACTTGAAATGATCCGATGATATTTGTTAACTAATTAGTTTGTTAACTTTGACTGCCTAGACCATGCCTAGAGATTATTTTATACTTAACAAAATCATCCTAATTTTTATCTAGTATAGGGTATATTTTATGCCTGGACTGGAAATAAAGGGGTCAAAAACAGCATATTCACATTGTTAACAAGGATCTTAACGCCTAGAGTGGAAATAAAGGGGTCAAAATTCAGTTTTTTTGGAGTATCTTAACTACTCATTAACAATTTGTTAATTTGGTTTGGAAACCCACACACCTATCTTTCCACTCTTTCTTTTTCTTAATTTTTTTTTTGAAAATATCTAACTAAAAATAATTAATTACAAACTAAACTAGAATTATTATTCTATCCTATACCCTTTACATTGATGTATTGGTATGTTCTATTTGAGGAGAAATAACGGTGTGTGAGTATGTCAACAGACCCTATTGATAAACTACTTGATGCTGCAGAATCAAGCAACCAATTAATCAAAAAACGAGACTTTCTACATTTTACCTACATACCAGATGTCATTCAACATAGAAACGACGAATTAGAACAAGTTACCCATTCTCTATTACCCATACTTAGGCAATCAAGACCATCAAATCTCCTTGTTTATGGTAAACCTGGTACAGGAAAAACCCTTGTTGTAAAGAAGGTTATTTTAAAAATCCAGGAACGAGTAGAAAATTCAGATTTCCCAATAAAACTAATCTATACTAACTCTAAAGAAGAAACCACACTCTATGGCTTGTTAGTAAGTTTTGGAAGACAATTAGGTCTTAATGAAAAAGAACTTCCATCAACAGGCCTTGCAATAAGTGAGGTTTTCAAACGCCTCCTAAATAACATAAATCAAACAAAGGCAAATGTGATTTTTGTTATTGATGAAATAGACTACTTGGCCCAACTAGTATCAAAAACTGGTAAGGATATTCTCTATCAATTAACTCGAGCAAATGAAAGATTAGATAATGGAACACTTACCATAGTAGGCATTTCAAATGACCTTACCTTCAAAGAGAGGTTAGATCCAAGAGTGATTAGTAGCCTAGGAGAAGAAGAGATAGTTTTCCCGAACTATTCAATGGATCAAATTCGAAAAATCTTACAAGATAGAATAAAAATTGCCTTTATGTCTGATGTAGTAGAAGAATCGGCCCTTAACCTATGCGCTGCCATGGCTGGTCGTGAGCATGGTGATGCCAGACGTGCGATTGATCTAATCCGGGTTGCAGGTGAGATTGCAGAACGAAAACAAGCAGAAAAGGTAACTGAGGCTCATGTTAGAGATGCCTCTCAAAAAATTGAAGAAAACAAAGAGACTGCTGCCTTACAGTCTTATCCATTACATGAAAAATTAGTGATTTTAGCCGTAATGAAAGCAAGCGGATCTTCCACAGGTGAGATTTACTCAGCCTACAAAGAACTCTGCAAGTCCGTCAGACAAAAAGAGCTAACCCAGAGACGAATAACACAAATGCTTAGCGAAATTGAGTTATCTGGAATAATTACAGGAAGATTAGTCCATCAAGGAATCCATGGCAGGACAAAAAAATACAAACTAACAATTTCACCTGATATGGTAAAAGAGACTTTCAAAAATGATCTTACTTTAGAAGATATTGTATAATTACAAAAAACTCTTTGTGTAGGCTCTGAAATTCTTTAGGTTAACCAATACAGCAATACCGGGAGTCGGTACCTGACCTACGCTTAACTGAAATGGTGTTTGTTTTTGCCACGCACCTGAATTTAATACCATCACACCCCTGTACATATCCAACTCCACTACATGGACATGACCCATATGGAAAATATCAGGCACTTCATCTATTACCATCAAATCTTCCTTTTCAGGAGCTATGGGGGTTTGGCTACCATAAATTGGACTCAAATGTCTTGCCTTGAGAAGATGCTTCATCACATTTGCTGGATGTGCATATTCCATACCAGGTGTTGTTTTTACAATATCATCAATACTTTGGCCATGAAATACCAATACCTTTACATCATTAAGTGAAATCATGGCAGGATTGCCTATCATAAAGAAATTGTCTTTTTCCCAAAGACCTGAATTGTATTTTTTTGGAATTGCAGGCTGTGGTAGGGCACGTCTACCAGGATCGTGATTTCCTGGCATGATGAAGACTTTGATATGCTTTGGTATTTTTTCTAACAACCTCTCTGCTTTTTCTAATTGCTCCTCGATAGTTTGGCAGACTAGTTCCTTGTCTTGATTTGGATAAATTCCTACACCGTCAATTACATCTCCACCAATTATTACAAACCGGATCTTTCTAGCTACCGGGTCTGGACTAGAAAGCCAAGATATGAACTCAGAAAATTCCTCTTCTAGAAAATACCTACTTCCAATATGAAGATCTGATAGAAAAACAACATAAGCCTCACTTTCTGAATGGTTAGAAACATGATCTGGAATATCAGGCAAAATCAAATCCTTGACAATAAATCCAGAATTCTTTCCCATACTTACCCGAGCCATTACGAACTGATCATTAAGCAGAGTGGATGCTGTCTTTTGCAAATCTCCATCAAAAATAATGGTCTCAATTGAGCCTGAAGGATCTTCTAGAATAAGCTTTGATATGTTTCTCTCAATTGTTCTGGCAGTCACTAAACCACATAGGTACATATCCTCATCTGATTTGGTAGTCTTTACTGAAGAAATCGTCTTAAGCATACGTGATTCTGGTCGATTTGATATGATTTTTTTGAGTTTTCTAAATCTACTAGCAAACAAAGAATTGTATCCTGATACACCCTCTGCGGTTGTAACATTGGGTGTGGGATCAAATAAAATCTTGGCCTCGCTTTTAATAGAATCATCATCTTTTATTCCAAGGTATGTTTCTAAATCATCTTGGTTGATGTGATACATCTTTTTTTTGGTCTTTTCTTTTACTACATCTTTGATAATTTTCTCGAGTTGTTTTACATCAATATTTTCTAGTATTCTTAGGGCGTTTGGATGAATCTGAAAACCTTTGTTTAATGCATAGTTTAAGGCCAGAGTGACATCCTTTCTCATTAAAGACGAAAGCTAATCTCATTTAATTAAATCTGCGCCCATACTAACCCTCAAATAACTAATCCCAAATAGACATTCGTGTCCAAGAAGAGAATAATTTGGTTTTTTGTTTTTATGGGAATTTTCTCTCTAGTATTTCAAATAGGCTCAATGTCAGAACCTACAGATGAAGAAGCTAAGGAATTCATGAAAGAATTTGAGACTCTGGTTGCAGATATTGATAGTATAGGAATTTTTCTTCATAATACTTCACTTGCTTTGCCTATGTTTATTCCAGGGTTTGGAGTTGCATGGGGGCTCTTTTCTTCTTGGTCTACTGGATTTGCATTTTCAACTATAGTTTCTCAAGCCCCTGAATTAGCTGCCATCCCACCACTTGCAATTTTGTATCTTTCACCATTTGGAATAATGGAGCTTGTGGCGTATTCTCTTGCAATATCTAGAAGTTTTATCTTGATTACAATGATTTCAAAAAAACAAAATTTATCCCAATCCATAAAACCTACAATTATTGAAATTGGAATTGTAGTAGGCTTGTTGCTTGCCGGTGGATTTTTGGAATTTTATATGATAGATATGGTTAAAAATGAAGAATTTGACATGCCTGGACTAACCTGAGATATAGAAATTCTATTGATTTAATCTAAAATAATTTAGTAGCAAATTATAAACCAAATAAAAGCAGAAATTATACGTGAAAACTTTACTAAGTTTTTTAGCTTTTTTGGTAATTCTTTTAGGATTTTCATTTACAAACGCATCAGCTGAAATTTTACCTAATAGCGCATTTGTCTTGGAAGGATCAGGATATGGAGTAACAGAAGAGATGATACGTGTATCAGATATTGATTTGGCAATACTTACTAACTCTCAATCAAGAGCTACTACGAATTTTACAATTGAAGATGGATTTGTGTCGCTTGCTGATACGGAATTTTTAGTAAATGATCTAAAAGGCTCATTTCTTAGGGAAGGCCAATTCATTAGAATTAATGGTTCAGTTGAGGATAGTTCTGGGGAAACTGTTACAGTTAGATTCTTTGGTAGATTAATAGAAGAAAGCAAAGACGCTTCCATCTATGGATTTACTGGAAGACTAAACACAGTAGATGAATCATTTAAGATAATCTATACCTCTAAACTATCGAAACTTACAACAACACCAGTAATTCCAATTGAAACAGAAGAAAAGCAATTAACAGTCTATATTTTGAAAGGCTCATCAACCCAAGGATTAGCTAGTAGTTATATTGAGTCAAGTGCTACCAGATTAGAAGCTACAATCACTCAAGGCACAGATGGTGCATTACGGGCCAGTTATTTTTCACATGATAGAATTACAGTAGAACCAGGAACAACAATAACAATCACAAACAAGGATCTAGTATCACATAGAATAGTAAGTGGTCAAGGACTTGGAACCCATAGTAGTGTAATTAGTGGGGCAGTAAAAATCTGCAGCGAGGATAATCTAAAAAACATACCAAAGGGATTTAGCATAATACCAGCAGGTTCTGATGCACGAGGATGTGACTTTACGTTTGATGGAAGAATTAACACAGGAGTAATCCCACCTGAAGGTTCAGTATCTGTTACGTTTAAGGAAAGGGGT
>JAWVZS010000005.1:0-14756 GCA_033722055.1 Nitrosopumilaceae archaeon | reverse complement strand
TTGTCTTGGTTGGTACTAGATGATTGGAGTTGATAAAAAAAAATGACTGGTATCAAGAACCTAAAACTTGATCTTGAAATTGCTTGGTATTGGGCATTATGCAAATATCAACAAGCAACTAGAAATCAGAAAGTACCAAAACGAGAATTGCTCATGGTAAAACATTGAGGAGGAAAATGGTATGAAACGAACTTTACAAAAAACAAAGTTTGGAAAGTGGCCAAAAATAGCATTTGCCTAAATCAAACATAAAACAAACTAATCTCGTTTTCAGTAACGAGAAATTTTCCAATATTTTCTAATTTAATCAAAAAATATTTTGTAACGAGCCTGATCTGTTTAAATATCGGATTTTTGAGTTGACTATAGGCTATGACATTAGCCATGACAACTGTCTAAACCGCGTCATCTGACGCTGATAATGTCTACCAGCAATGAATGGAGAAGTATGGTAGATAATGAAAGGTTTGGAATTTACATTTTTGGCAGTAGGTGCTGTTTTTGGCGCATTTTTGAGATACAAAATAACTGAATCCCCTCTAATGTTTAATGTAATACCTGTAAATGTACTAATTGTAAATGTAGTTGGATCTTTTATTCTAGGAATGTTTATTGTTTTTTCTCAACAATGGAATCTTGATGGCAGATACTCACTATTTGCAGCAGTTGGATTTTGTGGTTCTCTGACTACAATGTCGTCTTTTGCATTAGATTCTAGTAACTTTATTGAAACTAATCATTATGGTGCTTTAGTAGTAAATCTTGTTGCAAATATTGGATTATCTATTGGAGCATTGATTGGAGGGAAAACTTTGATTAATACAATACTTAATGGCTAAATTAATTATAAGGACTATAATTTTTGTATACTTTGATTACTGATTCGTGATACATTTTTTGAATATCTTCTTCAGTAGATACTGCTAGTTGATTAACAAGATCAGTAGCAGTAAGAATTCCAATCACCTTGTCATTATCAACTACTGGTAATTTCCTAATACCTCTAGTGTACATCAAATCTGCTGCCATCATTACAGATTCATCACCGTTAACCGTAATTAATGGAGAAGACATTATTTGTTTTATAGTAGATGTGATATTGTATGCATGAGCTGCAACTTTTACTGCAAAATCTCTATCTGTAATTATTCCTACTGGCGAACTCTCTTCCATTACAATAACTGCACCAACCTTTGCATCTTCCATCATCTTTGCTGCTTCATTAATTGTAACGGTAGAATCTACTGATATGACTGATTTTGTCATAACGTCTTTTACAGTAATTCTGGATGCATCTTTACTCATTTCTCTCTTACTTTGGTTTTGATGTTAATAGACCTCGTGATTAATCTCATTTTTGAATATCAGGCACGAGAATACTATAATTTTTAATTTATGTAGTTTTACCAGCATAATGGTGAACATTAAAAAAATTCTAGTTCCACTTGATGGCTCTAAAAACTCACTGAGAGGTTTAGATGAAGCTATCTTTATTGCAAGACAATGTAATGCTACCATTACAGGTCTTTATGTTGTACCTATGACAAAGCCTAAGGTTGATTCACAAATATCTTATGTAGAAAAAACCTTGCTTAATCAAGCCGGCAAATTCATGTATAAAGCAAAAAAACGTTCAGCAGAACATGGAATACTTTTTGAAGATAAAGTAGTATATGGAGATGAGGGTCCAAAAATTACAAAGTTTGCAAAAAGCAAAAAGTTTGATCTAATTGTTATTGGCTCAAGAGGAATGAATCCCATAAAAGAAGCATTTCTTGGAAGTACATCAAATTATGTTTTACATAAATCAACCATACCTGTGATGATTGTAAAATAATTTATTTTTCCATTCTGGTATTGAGGATCTTCTTTATTAGAAATAATATCCAGAATAAATCAATGGTTTATTCTTATCAAGTTGTAAAATTTCAATCCTTAATTCTGGTTCAAGGTAATCAATGGTCTCAATCTGTAGGAGATAAAGGAATTTTATACAAAGCGACAAAGGATCCATACTCAAAAATTATTGTTCAAACATCTAACAACTCAAAGAAATTGTACAGAGTACCAAAAGACAGAACTGTTCTTGTTTCTGATAATACAGTGCATTTCTTAGGCGAGTTAGAATGACTATCTAACTAACAGTACAGGACAAGTTGCATATTCAGATACTTTCCTACTTGTACTTCCCAGTATTTTGAATGTGCTTAATCCACTCAATCCCTGTGCCCCCATAACTATTAGAGTAACTCTTCTTTTTTTGGCAAATTTTAGAATCTCTTCAGTAATGTCGCCTTTTTTAACAATGTATGATACAGTAATTCCCTTTTCTTGACACTTTTTTTCTGCAGTTTTTAACATATTTTCAATATCTTGTTTTACTGATTTTTCGTATTTCTTCATAGCAGCTTTTTCAGACTTTGAGCGAACCAAACCTTGTAGCATCCCAGGTGGAGAGATATAGCTTACATTAGTTACTGTTAGCAATAATATCTCTGAATCTAAATTATGAGCAAGCTCCATTGCTCGTTTTAATGCTTTATCTGAATATTTTGATCCATCGTATGGAACTAGAATTTTTTTTAGCATGTTAGAGAACATATTATCACTATTTTACTACAAGTACGGGAATTTTAGATTTATGAACTATGGTATTTGCTACACTCCCCAAAAATACTTCTTTTAATCCACTCTGTCCCCGTGAACCAATAACAATTAGATCAAACTTTTTGCTTTTAGAAATATATTCTATCTCGCTTGTTGGACTACCTATTTCTATTTTTGAGCTGAACTTTATGCCTTTTTTTGCACAACGGTTCTTTGCTTTTTCCATAAATTCTTTAGCTTCTTTTCGCAAATGTATCTGATATGGCATAAGTGCATCCATCAAATTTCTTGGATATAAGGGAATTACATAAAGACCTGTAATGGTAGCATTACATTGTCTTGCAATAAAGATAGCCTCATCTAAACCTCTCAGTGAGTTTTTAGAGCCATCAAGTGGAACTAGAATTTTTTTTAGAGATTTTCTTATCATCAATATTCGTTTTATTTTTTATAATTTAAGACTAAATTAAGATTATCATTATTAGTAATTAATTATTTTTTAGATTCAAACGATTTTTTCAATAAGGGTGGAGAAATTAGGATTGTACCAAGAATGACAAAAACTAAACTAGCATACAGACTTTCATTTAGAACTCCATGTGCTATACCTATTCCTAGTGTAATGAATGCAACTTCACCTCTTGCAATCATTCCATATCCAACTCGTAATCCTTTTGATTTGTCATGAAGCAAAATACCAGCTGGAAGACCAGCACCAATTATTTTGCTTAGTATTGCTACTCCTAAAAGTACAAGGAATATGATTACATCAATATCGTATATTCTTGAAATATCCACATGAGCCCCAATTATTGCAAAAAATAGCGGCTCAAACATTATCTTTAGTCTGTCTACAAAACCTCTTACTTGTTTGGCAAGCTTTGATCCTGCAAGCCCCATCCCAGCTGCAAAGGCTCCTACTATTGGATTCAAGCCTAAACTGCCTGCAATCGCCCCTATTCCAAATGCAGAACCTAAGGCTGCTGCTTGATTAGTAGCCCGTGACTCTAGTGATGCAGGTCTTACTGTTGTGGTGTAATGGATGATTTTTGGTAAAATGTAAACTGATGCAAGTAAGATCAAAAACCAAAAACCAATTGCTTCTCCAACATTAAGTGTAATTGAATCAATTGATGGAATATTATTTGAAACAATAAGTGATGTAACGGCTGAAAGTATTGCTAGACCTAATACATCGTCAAGAACTGCAGCATTTACTAGAATATTTCCTTCAACAGTTTTCTCCTTTTTTAATTCCTCCAAAATTGTAACTGAAATTGTAATACTAGTAGCACTTAACGCTGCTCCAATAACAACAGATGTTGTCCAATCAAATCCAAAACCAACTGAAACAAAATATCCTATAACTAACGGTAAGGTGACTCCACCAATTCCTACAGTAGCTGCCTTGAATCCTGCTTTTCTTAAATCATGAAATGTAAAGTGAAGACCTGCTGCAAATAAAATAATAATTCCTGAAATCTGCCAGATTGAAAGAACTAAGTCATCCAATACTACAATTGGTTGATTATGAAATGGGATTGTTCCTCCTATGGCATGTGGTCCAAAAATTATTCCTGCTAGTACAAACCCAATTATTTCTGACTGTCTAAAATGTTTGAATAGTTTTCCAAGTAGCATTGCAGGAATAACAAGAACTAGTATTCCAATAATTGATGGAATTACATTTAGTTCTCCTAGCATAACATACATTGTTTTTGGAATGTTAATTTAGATTACTTTGAAAATTAAAACAAAAAATGATTCATGACTAAATTATAGTAGTTAAATAACGTCAAGTTATCAAAACAATGTTGAAGAAATCTCTGTACATGAAAATTCTAGTTCCACTTGATGGTTCTAAGAATGCAGAAAAGGCACTAATACAGGCATGTGATCTTGCCAAAAACTATCAGGGCAGCCTGACTTTGTTGTATGTTATTGAGAAAGCAACTGCATTTAATCTGCTTGACAGAAAGGAATACCATTCTATGGCCAAAAAATTTGGCAATAAGGTTCTCAAAAAGGCACGAGAAATAGCAGAAAAAGAAGGAATTGATCCAAAACTAGTAATGAAAAAAGGAAATGTTGTTGATGAAATTGTAAAACTTGCAAAAAAAGAAAAAACTAATCTAATAATGATTGGAAACAAAGGACTAGGAAAAACTGCTAGATTTTTCCTTGGAAGTGTTTCAGCAAAACTGGCAAATAGCTCCCCCTGTTCAATTTTAATTGTAAAATAATCACACAGAAGCTATTGCTTTTACAATATCAGCTTTGGTAATAATTCCAACTAGTTTTTTATTTTTTGTAACTGGTAATCCTCCAATTCTATTTCTTATCATCAACAAAACTGCAGTTCCTACATCTTCATTTGCCTCTATTGTGATGGGATTTGGCGACATGATATCAACTGCCTTAAAATGCAAAAGATGACTCATCTGATTTACCTGCAATTCACTCATCATTGTTTTTTGTTTGTATTCTGTAACTTCTTTTGGATCTGCAGATTCTGATAACCAATGAGGAAGTTTTGCTGGTACAAAATCTCGATATGTAATAATACCTACTGGAATTCTATTTCTTTGAATTACAATCCGTGATATTTTATTATTAATTAGTAGACTTTCAACATAAAGCAAGGAATCACCCGGCATAGCACTAATTACTTTTCTAGTCATTATCTTAGATACTTTGAGCGGTGTAGTGCTTTGTGTAAGAAAAACTGATGCAATGTCGGTCTTTGTAATAATTCCTTCCAATTTACCTCCCTTTCCTAAAACAATTACAGAGCTTATACGATGTTTCTTCATAATTTTTGCACAGTCGTAAATTGATGCATCCAAACTTACAGTATAGAGATTCTTTGACATAAAACCCGAAACTTTTACTGATTTTATTGGCTTGTCTCCTAAAGCATAGATGGTTTTAGCAATATCTTTCTCAGTAATTATACCAACAGGATGACTTGTACTGTCAATAACTACCAATCTCTTTAGATTATGTTTTAACAGAGTCTCTCGAGCTGACAACAGAGAAGTATTTGGATTAACTGTAACTACTCGTCTAATAATTATTCTTGATATGTCGGAATTCTTCAGCATACTGCCATTCTATTTTATGAGGATAAAATATCTCGATTAAAATACCATCCATGAAAATCACTAATGAAAATCTAGGTGTTCTTTTAATTTAAAAATGAGACAAACCTAAGGATAACTATGATTTCAGATACAATTTACGATCATCTTAAAGATATCCACTCCCTTAAAGTAAACAAAGTATTATCAAAACCTATTCTTGTTGAACCTGATGAGACAATTTCTAAGGTTATTGGTAAAATAAAAAAAAATGATGTATATGACGTCTTTTACTTTGATGGCAAAAAAGTGCTATCCACCAATATTCGAACACTATTAAATTCAAAAAATATTGCCCGAATGAAAATAGAGCCATTCTTGTATCCTATACCTCATCTTACAAAGTCAAGTCCAATCCAAAAGGCTGCCAATATTATATCACACTATAGAATAAGACATGTACCTGTAGTTGAGAATAAAAAAATTGTTGGAGTTGTACCAGCCAAAAAAATACTCGAATTAATTACAAAAAAAGACAACAAATGGATTAAAGCTAATCTAATTTCTACTCAAAATCCAACCACAATATCTTCTACAGAATCCCTAGGCGCTGCACGAAAACTGATGGTTTCAAAAAGAATTGATCATCTTCCAGTTGAAGATAAAGGTAAGATTAAGCATGTTCTTACTTCCTTTCATTTACTTGATAAAATAATTCCAAGAGAAGGAATTGGCAAGCAATCCATAGGTATTGTTCCTATCAAGAAACTAGAATCAAAGATAGGTAATATTGGAAGTAAACGGATTCCTCAATGTGACCCTAATGATAATCTAAATTCTATAATAAATAAAATGCTAAAAACAAACACAACCTGCTGTCTTGTAATACTTTGGGACAATCTCATGGGCATTATCACATATCGAGACATTCTAAGTCTCTTGGCAATACGATTGAAGACTACAATTCCTCTATACATAGTAGGTTTGCCAGAAGATCAAAAAAATGTTGATTTGATTACATCAAAGTTTGAAAGCACACTCAAAAGATTAAGAAAGGCATATTCTGAAATTCAAGAAGCTAAAGTTTCTGTAAAACAACAAAGAACAGGAAGAAAAAAAGAAGGAAAATTCGAAGTATCTATTATGATTACAACACCACATCGCTCCCCAATCATCTACAAATCAATATCATTTGATCTCAGCGAAGCACTAGAAGAGCTCAGCCAAAAACTACTTAGAAATCTCTCAAAGCGTGCAAAAAACAGATCAAAAACTAGTATACGAAAGGTTGCAAATCCATTATACAAATAAAATTCCTATATTTCATTTAAAAAATTGATCAACTTGCTCTCTGTATTTTTGCATTAGTTTTCCAAACTCTGCAAAATCCTCCAAGCTTGGATAAGAAACTCTCATTGCATATTGGTTAATGAATACAGAAAGTGCACTACCTACAATCAAACTATAACACGCATCAGCTAGATTTTTTGAATATGGAAATGCTACTTTGATAAACGGCAAATATGACTCCATTTGAGATATCATTAGGTGAACATGTTTGTCTACTTGTTCTTGGATGTCTGTAGGTATTGCCATGGATTAGCTAAGTAGAATAACTATAAAACATTAGGGATCAGTTACAAATCTTATCTAACTACTTGTTCTAGATACTTTTCTTTTCCTTTTTTACTTCTTGGCATACACCGTAATTGTCTTCCACAACATGGACAAATAATTCCAGAATATTCTACAAATATCTCACAGTAATTACACCGTTTTTGTCCAGCTGCATAACGGCCTATCTGAACTGGTTTTGAAGCCTTGTATTTTTTACATTTTCCTATACAATATGTCATATCAATCTCTCCTTGTTTACACTAGAGTATAGAAAAAAATAATGAAAGTTATTCATTTTAACCTCTACCCATTGCAGCATATTTGCCTGAACGTGACCTTACAAAGAAGGCAGTTGCAATTCCACCAAATACTGCTCCTGCAATAATTGATGCGCCAACTACACCACTAGCATCGAGATATGGAGTTCCTGAACCACTTGCTGGATTTGCCTGGGCTGCTTCGATTCTACGTTGTGCAAGCTCAAGGTTTTCCTCAAGAGTTCCGGCACCGGTCTCACCTGCTTGTCCTACGTTACCCATGTATTGAGCATAGGCAATATCTGTAGATGATAGGAAGAATATGCTTCCACCAATTGTTGCTGCAAGTAACATGAACAGCTTTACTCTCATAAAGAAATCTTAGAACGTTGGAAAAAATAAAAACTAAGAATGCAATGCACTCACTGATTTCTTTTTGGGCATAAAAATCAGCTAGGCTAATAAATGACCTATTTTGGGATTTTAGTAATGAAAAAAATAGAGGCCATCATTAAACGCTCAAGCTATCCACTAATAGCAAATCAACTAAACACAATGGGCTATACTGTAATTGATAAAAGAAATCTAGAAGACAGTAAAATTATTGATCAACAAAAAGGTTCTAGAGCAGGCTCAACTGGTATCAGAACAGTACCTCTATCAAAAATTGAGCTAGTTGTATCTGAAAAAGATGCAAGAAAAGTAATTGATATTATTTCTAAAAAATCAGGCTTTGTAAATCAAGGCGGAAAGATCTTCATCTCTGAGATGGAAGAAATCGTTGACATGGAGACTTTGGAGGGCCAAAAGGATCTCGAAGACTATTCCAAAACAGAAAAACACTACAGTTCTTTCAAATTAAAACCAAAGATTAATCGAAGCAGACTAGTACCACTTCAGAAACATACACTTTACAAAATTCACCAGCTTTATGAAGAAAACCAAGAGCGATTAAGAGACGATTACAGAATAAAATCATTCAGCGACTTTGTAAACCACTGCATAATGGGATATCTTCCAACAATGGAAAAAATCCTAAAACATCCTACAATGGTTTATGAAAATAATTTTAGTGACTTTTAGATAACGCCTTCGCCTTCATCACCTGTATTGATGTCTACTGCACGCAATACTGGTGAGACAAATATTTTTCCTACTTGACCATTTTCTTTTATGATGTTAATTACTTCGTCTTCTTTGCTTTCTGCAATGATTAATTCAATTATGTATTTTTGACTAAATTGAGGCTGATATATTGCACTACCTTTTGATGCATGAACTTCAGGTGGTGGATTTTTACCTCTACCACGAACCTTACCTACAGTAAGACCTCCAACACCAACTTTCTTCAGTGCTTCACTAATTGCCATCACATCGTTTTCACCCAAAATGGCTTCAATTCGTAGCATTATGATTCAGTTACAAGTCATTTCACACTTAACAGTTTCAGATTTTGATAATCAGATGATAATCAAAGTATTATCAAATTTAGTTATTATTATTTAGTTTCATAAATTAGCCATAGCGTTGCCAATAGATACAGGTGATACCGCGTGGATGCTTGTAGCAGGAAGTCTAGTATTGCTAATGATTCCTGCACTTGGTCTTTTTGAGTCTGGCCTGTTACGAAAGAAAAATGCAGTATCAGTCTTTATGCAAATTTTCTTTGGATTGGCATTACTTAGTGTGATGTGGTTTGTATTTGGATTTAGTCTTGCCTTTGGTCCTGATGAAACAGGCGGACTGATGGGTAACTTGGATTGGGTATTTCTAAAAGGTATACCATGGGAAGATTCGCTTGATTATGCGCCTACTATACCTGGTGTTTTATTTGTAAAATTCCAATTAATGTTTGCATGTATTACTCCTTTGTTACTAACTGGAACAATTGCAGAACGCATGAAGTTTAGTTCATTTATCATATTCATTGCAGCTTGGTCTATTCTGATCTATTATCCACTCGTACATTGGGTATGGGGTGGTGGATGGCTTGGAGAACTAGGAGTTGTGGACTTTGCAGGAGGAATTGTTATTCACACCAGTGTGGGTATGGGTGCACTTGCAGCAGCTATAGTTCTTGGCAGACGAAGATTCTTTGGACCTGCCATAGAAATTCCTCATAGCATACCGCTAGCCGTAGTAGGTTCTTCACTGTTATGGCTTGGTTGGTTTGGATTTAATGCAGGAAGTGCATTAGCATCAGGTTCTCTTGCAGGAAATACAGTAATCGTAACTCATATGGCTTCTTCTGTTTCAGCTTTGATTTGGGTAGGACTTTCATGGATGAGATCTGGTAAGCCTTCTGTTGTTGCTGCAGTAAATGGTGCAATTGCAGGACTTGCAGGAATTACTCCAGCATCAGGATTTGTAAGCGTTGAGCATTCCTTTGTAATAGGAATTGCAATAGGTATCGCATCATACTCTACTCTTGTATTATTCAAAGAAAAACTCAAAATTGATGATGCATTAGATGTGAGCTCAGTTCACGGAACAGCAGGCATTATTGGTTCACTAGCAATTGGTATCTTTGCCAGCCAGGCAATTAATCCTGCAGGACCTAACGGTTTACTATTTGGTAATCCAGACCAATTAGGAATCCAAGCAATAGGTGTAGCAGTGGCAGCAGCACTAGGATTTGGCGGTACCTATGTAATAATGAAGGTAATAGACTTCCTAGTGGGTGTAAGAGTATCTGCTAAAGTTGAAGATGATGGTCTTGATATCAGCGAACATGCAGAAAGGGCATACGCAGATGAAGAAGAATTCAAGCCAGATATGGATGACTATGTTAAACAACTTGAAGAAGCAGATGAATTCTTCTTTAAGAAAAAGGACAAATAATTTTTCAAAACCTAAATCTATCCATACTTAGTTTAAACAATGTCAGAACTACTAGATTCTTCAATTACGCCGTTTATCAATCCAAGATTGGTCGTAGCTGCAAGTAATCTTACAGTTACTGATGCTGCAAAAGTAATGCTAGAATCCAGAGTTAATAGTGTCTTAGTTTTTGAAGATGACAAAGTAATAGGAATTGTTACTAACAAAGATTTTCTAAATGATGTAGTTGCAAAGGGGCTAGATCCAACAAAAGTAAGAATCAAAGAAATAACACATTCTCCGCTAATTACAATTCATAAAGATTCTACTGTCAGGGAAGCACTCCAATTAATGAGAAAACATGACATTAGAAGACTGATTGTAAAGGACAATCAGAGAACTATTGGCACCATCTCACAAATGAAAATAATTGGAAACGAACGAGATCAATCAATATTACTTCCACAACTTGAAACTCATGACAAAATTAAATGTCCCTACTGCAAATCTGATCTTGATGATAAAGAAACACTTGCCAAACATATGGAGGATAAACATCAATGAAAATCCAAATTTTAACTAAACATAGAACTATGCTAATATCATATATACTAGAATTAGGAGATTTTGAATAGTTTGGTATCTGCAAAACGACAAACACATGCACCAAAAAAGGAAAAAACACGCAGTATTACTTATCGTTTACCAGCAAAAATTGTAGAAGAACTAGAAACCGAAGCTGTTCAAAAAAATATATCACAAAATGTTCTGGTAAAACAAATTCTTGAAAAATATGTAACATGGGATAGATTTGGAGATAAAATAGGAATGATGCCTATACCAAAAGATATTCTTGTCTCTCTTGGCTCTGATATGGATGGCAAAGACATTTCTGGAATCATAAAAACAGTATTGCCTATCATTAAAGATACAGTACTATTCATGAAGGGAAAATATGATCTAAAGCGTTGTATAGAAACTCTTGAAGATTACATGAAGGCATCAGGAATGAAGTCAGATCATAGAACAGAAGGTGATGTTCATCACTTTATCATTCAACATGAATTAGGTATGAAATGGTCTTTTTTTACCGAACAACTTCTCAAAGAAGTATTCAATCAGTTTGTACCAGATAAAACTATAAAATTCCAAACCACCAAAAATACTGTAATTGCATCTATTCCACTAGGTTCTGATTTTAGCGAACACGATTACTAAAATTTATTCTTCAACATTCTATGCCAAATTTCAAAGTTTACCACTCAGCAAATTGAATTTTATAATCACTTCCAGTAGGCGTAATATTGCCTAATCTAGACAAGAAAGTGTTTGGAGATATCAGACTGAGTGAAGTAATAGGTGCAGATCCACCATTAGAGCAATTTCAAAAACAGCTAGAAAACCAATTCAAACAATTACAAAAAGAATTAGATTCTAAAAATAAAGAAGAACTTGAGTCTATTTTGAATAATCAGCTTGATTCAGAAAAAGAAACAAACAGTAGACCAGGTGCTATGGCACTTGCCCAAAACAAAATCCAATTACTAGTAGACTATAGCCAAAAATACATTTCTGAAATTAAAAAAAAATTATAGTTTTTTTGCACGCTTTCTCTTCTTAGGCTTGTCCATTCTTCGTCTGATTAATACCGAAATGATAGCTCCAGTTGGTATTCCAATTATTGTTCCTAAAGACACGTAAGGTGCAATAAAGAAATCACCAATCCATATTCCGCCATCTGTAGTCAATTCCATAAATGTTCTTGGTCTTAATACTAGTGATACTGTTTTTGATTCTGATTTTTCTTGATCTAAATCATCTGTATATTCTACAATAACTTCAAAGGGCAGTTTGTATTCTGTATTTACTTCTTGTATTGGTGTGATTATTCTAGATGTAAAAGAAACTGGATTGTTTTTTTCTATTTTAGAAAATGTATGCATTGTTTCTCCTCTAAATTCTATGTCTTTTGGTGTTATCACTCTGATAGTCACATCTTTGATGTCAATGTCGTTTGATTCTATTCTTACCTCAAACGGAAATTCAGCATTGGTAAAAATTGATTCAGGCGTCTTTGTGTAAATGTTAACATCAGGTTCATCTGTTATTTGAATAGGAATTGCAATGTCTTGTGATATGGGAGATTGTGGTTTTTCATTATTTGCAATTAAAACTTGAGAATATTTTACATTAAGAAAGTGAATTCCTGTTGTAACATCTTGTGTAATTTTAAAATTAAGACTATTTCCAAAGGATCCGCCCTGTGCCAATCTATCAATTGTTATCTGATTTGAATTGACAGGAACAAATGCATTGTCTTGGCTAGAAAATACAAATGAAATGTCTTGTTTGTCTTCCCATCCATTATTGGTTACTAGTATAGAAACAGAAAATGTTCTTCCTGCGACAACCTCTTCAGGATAATCAATTTTGATATCCATAGAGCCTTCCATGGACTGGCTGATTTGTTCCGCATAGACTGGAATTGGCAAAAGCACCAATAACGCCAAAAAATAGTATAAATTCATCATTTTTACCTAGGACTGGTACTTTTCAAGGTTTTTTGAGTTAGTAATTTGAGAATTAACCATGGCCAGACCTAAATAATTGCCATAAAAGGTTTTTGATTTATAAGGATCTTCCTGCATAGGTCTCTAGAAATCGTAAAATGGTTAGTCAAGCAAAAAATCCAAAAGAATTGTGTCCTAGATGCGCACAAGGCAAGCTAGTAACTGACAACGAGTCAGGAGAAATGTTTTGCTCAAAGTGTGGATTTGTGATTTCAGAGAAATTGCAAGAATCAGGACCAGAGTGGCGTTCATTTACACAAGATGAACATGGAGACAGAGCAAGAGCCGGTGCACCAACATCATTGACAATGCACGATATGGGTCTTGCAACAATTATCAATCCTGTCAACAAAGACGCTTCTGGTAGACCACTAACTGCATCTATGAAAAGCACAATTGAGAGACTACGAACTTGGGACAGTAGAAGCCAAGTTCATGAGCCAGTAGATAGAAACTTTAGACAAGCATTTAGCGAACTCAACAGACTCAAAGACAAACTAGCAATTTCTGATGCTGTTATCGAAAAAGCAGCATATATCTACAGAAAAGCACTAGACAAGGGTCTTGTTAGAGGACGATCAATTTCAGCATTAATGGCATCTGCATTGTATGCAGCTTGTCGTGATACTGAGACACCACGTAATCTCAAAGACGTTGAGCAGGCAGCTAACATAAAAAGAAAAGACATTGCTAGATGTTACAGACTATTAGTCAAAGAACTTGACTTGAAGATGCCTGTAACTGATTCAATTCAATGTGTAGCTAGAATTGCCAGCAGAATTGGAATTGCAGAAAAAACAAAAAGATATGCAGTCAAAGTTCTAAAAGATGCTCAAGAAAACGAAGTCTCTGCAGGTAAAGATCCTATGGGTCTTGCAGCAGCAGCACTGTATTTGTCATGCGTAAAAAATGGCGAAGATAAAACACAAAGAGATATTGCTGAAGCTGCAAATGTAACTGAAGTAACAATTCGAAATCGTTACAAAGGCCTTAAAGATTCTCTGGATCTTTAAACACCTCCCTTTTAATTTTAATACATTTTATTTTAATGTCCGATCACGTCGGAATACTGCAAAACCTATCAAAACACGTGACCGAGATTCTGTATGAATCAATAATTATACGATATTGCTGTATTTCTTTTTTTATAAAATAATGCGAAGTGCGGGATTTGAACACGCGACCTTCAGCTTGGGAAGCTGACGTCCTACCGGGCTGGACTAACTTCGCACAAATTTTTTCTGCAAAATTACGATTTAACTTTGTTTTCAATCTAGGAAAAAATGTAAAGGCAACTATACAATGACCCATTCCATGAAAATAGGCATCTCTCTTTCCAATTATGGACATCTGCCGTCTAGGGATTTTCTTAAAAAAACAGCTTTGAAAATTGAAGATCTTGGTTTAGATTCAATCTGGACTTCAGATCACATCATAGTACCAAAAGAAAACAAACCATGGAATAGAGTATTTGAAACCATTACTACGTTGGGATTTTTAGCATCAATTACAGATAATGTTCAATTGGGCACCTCCGTTTTACTGGTACCATTAAGAGAATCATTTGTGTTGGCAAAGCAGATTGCCACAATAGACTCACTATCGAATGGACGGTTAATTATTGGAGTTGGCATTGGATGGAACAAAAAAGAATTTGATCTTGTAGGCTTTGATTTCAAAAATAGAACAAAAATTATTACAAAAAATCTAGATTTGATGAAAAAAATGTGGTCAGGCTATTTTATGGATTCAGGATATTCTTGTGAACCAATGCCTGTTTCTGAAAATGGACCACCCATACTGAT
>JAWVZS010000004.1:0-15373 GCA_033722055.1 Nitrosopumilaceae archaeon | reverse complement strand
TTTCTGGAACCTTAACAAATGGTTCCAGATGAATTGTAACGTGTTTAATTGTTGATAATTGCCTTTGTATCTTTTCTTCTATATATTCTGAAATTCTATGAGCAGATTCTAAGTTAATTCCTTTGTCTACCATTACATGCAAATTTGCATACATTCCATCACCACTCTTGTGAGTACTAACGTTATGAACTCCTTTTACTCCTTCTATGCTTGATGCTATTTCGAAAATCTTAGAATCTAAAGGAACTTTTCTCCAATCGGGTTCAAAATGAATTATTACAGATGAATTTTTGATAGACTCTTTGATGTTGTCTTCAACATTGTTGCTTATTTCATGAGCTCTATCAAAACTAGTATCTCCTTTTACTAGAATTGTTACATCAGTAAAAATAGTATCCCCTGATCTTCTCATAGATACTTGACCAACATCAATTACCCCATCAGTTTGTCTTACAATAGATTTTACCTTTTTTACTAGTTCTGGGGCAATAACATCAGTCAGTTCCAAAGCAGTTCTATGGATTAATTTCAAACTAAGAACTGCAAGAACCACACCTAGAATCAGTGCAGCAATAAAGTCTCCACTGTAAAAGCCGTATGATACAAGAACTATTCCAATTATTGCAACTAGCGTGGAACCAAGATCCATAAAGGCATGATAAAAGTCAGCTTTGAGTGTAGTGCCACCAATTTTCTTAATTGATCTTCTCAAAAATAATATTCTGAAAATATCTACACCAATAGTATAGATTCCAGCAGTTATAGCTAGAATCCCTGGTAGAACTGATGGAGGTGGACTTTGTAGTCTGCTAACTGACTCGTATATGAAAAATCCAGCTATCAAAAAAATTGCGATTCCTCCAATTAACCCTCCAAGTGATTCAATTTTTCCATGTCCGTAGGTATGTTCCTTATCTGGTGGCTTTATGGCCATCCTAGCAGCTAAAATCAAAATCACAGTTACTAAACTGTCTAAAAGCGCATGAATGCTGTCTGTTATTAGACCTAAGCTATTCTCACTTAATCCAAATATCAGTTCAACTAAAAATGCAGATAGTATTGCAACTAGTGATACCTGTAAGACCTTACTTCTCTGAACAAACAATCTTACCCACTTGAGATGTTATAATGTATAATTCTATTCTCAAGAAGAAGTTCTACGACAACATTATTTGCGATGAATCAGAACGTGATCCGGATGAAATCAATACACGCAGCAGTATTTTTGCTATTTTTAGCTCCATTTCTATTAGTATCTGCTGAGGCTTCGCATAATCCGTATCTTTTTGTTTCTGCTGAAAATTCTCAATTTAACAATCATTTTTCAGGCTCTATGGTAGTTGAGGTAATAATACGAGATCCTGGGCTTAGAGATACTGACGAAGGAAAAGGAGAACCTGATGTCACTCTTAATGGAAAAACACTCCGTATGGTTCAGGCAACTGATGGCAATTGGTATGCATACTTTGCGCATGTCGATTATGCAGAAGCAGCTGATGATACCGTAGGACTTGCAGGTCAGGGATTAGATTTTGGTTCCATTTGTACGCCATCTCAAGCACAAACTGATGTGGGAATTAGCTTTTCAGATACTGATGCAGTTGCACTTAATGCATCTGACTGTTCGGGTACATCATCTGATGTAATTAATGTTGTAAGAAATGAAAGATCTCCAAATACTGGAATTAGCTCTATTGGACAAGTTGGATTAAACTCTGCAAATGATTGGCCTTTCATTCAACTATTTTCTTTTGATGATGTAAAAATTCAGTACAATGCAGCTGGTGGTCCACAAAGTGTAGATTTAGAGTATGATGAAATTCCAAACATTACAATGAGTATTGACCGTGAACTTTATCCAAGAAATGCTGATGTTTTCTTAACTATCAAAGATTTTCAACTAAACCAAGATCCTACTGATGAAGATTCTTGGACTTTTAATATAAAATCACCTGTAACGACATTTTATCAGGCATTTGATGAATCTGGTAATGATGCAGCAAATGGTAATGCTGGTTTAGTAAATTTAGCATCGTCTCTTTCTAATCTGGGCTTTGAAAATAATGGTATGCTTACCATTAATTTAGGAAGTGTTATGGAATTACAAACCAATAACAATCAACCCGATTCTTCAGTAGATAATGATGGAAGCTCAAATACTTATTCCAATATTGTTACCTTGGTAGAACAAGGACCAAACTCTGGGATTTTTACCAGTTATGATCATTCTGATCAATCTGTAATTGGAATTAAAAGCGATGCACCACGTGGTCAAACAGGACAAATAACATACAACAAAAAAAGTATTTCAGTCCTGTCTGGTTTTTCAACAGCTAGCGTATCGGTCGATGGTACCACTTTGACTATAAACAATGGAAATCCAATTAATCCTGGAACAGAGTATCCGGTAGTTCTACAAGACCCGGATCAGAATCTAAACACCGGTGCACGAGATCACTTGGATGTTTTTAGAGATACTGCCATGATTCCAACCATAGTTATTGGTAAACCTCTGACTTTGCAAAGTGGCACAGATGTAGAATTTCATTCTACTTCACCAACATTGACTGCCGGAAAAGATGCCAAATCTTCTCTACCTGATCCAAAGTCCAAACGACTCATGATAGATACTTCTTCAGTAGCAAATGGTTCCTATGAGATGATATCCATCAACTTAGGCACGACAGTTTCAAATTTATCTCAAATTCTTCTTGATGATTCTGACTCTAATGTAGATGGTACAAACTGGATAAATTATGATTTAAGATCCTTTGAGAGAGATCTAGGGGTTTCTGATTTTAGCGATACTTCATTTTCTCTTTATTTTGGAAGCTTGACAGGTTCTTCAATAACCATAATTGATGCAGGTGACATATCGTCTGCACAAGGTTTTGTTCAAATTGATACATCTGATGTATCTGACATTTTGGATAAGAGTGGTCAAGTATTCTTGGTCATTGATTTTGATTCATCAAACAATGATTCCGGCGAAATATCTATTTCTAGTGAAACAACAAAACAGCCAATAATATTTGATATATTTTCATTTGGTTTAGATAACAACCAAAGC
This sequence comes from Nitrosopumilaceae archaeon, assembly GCA_033722055.1. GTDB lineage: Archaea > Thermoproteota > Nitrososphaeria > Nitrososphaerales > Nitrosopumilaceae > CAYWRD01. Next base: position 12,303 of record JAWVZS010000004.1, on the reverse strand, counting down.
ATCAATAATTCGATATATCGTTTTGAATTAGAAGAAACTCAAGACAATTCTTCTGTATTTGATGGTACAATAGAATATGCCGTTGCAAATCAATTAAACATAACAGATCCTGATTTTATTAAAACAATCCAAACTATTGGTGATGAAGTAAAAATAATAATTACTAATAGATTGATAGATGAAAAAGGAATCAAAATTTCTTATTCTGATATAGATGACACTGGCGTCACTACTACTACATCAGCTCAATCTGATCTAAGAACACACTCTGGAACTGTTTCTACAAGTTCTTCTAGCTTTAGATTTGGCCAGCCAGTTACAATCACACTCAAAGATCCTGATCTTAATTTGAAAAGCGATAGACGTGATATTTATCAAGTCATTAATGATCCAAATTCTTCTAACGTAGATACTGTCGGACAAAATGGCAAAATTTTGTTAGAAGTAAAACTCAAGGATGTTAGATACAAGCGTTGTACTATAAACGGTGTTCAACATGGTGGATTAGCTGCAACTGGATTTACTTTAGTTGAAACTGGTCCTAGTACGGGAGTTTTTGAAGGTGTGTTTAAGATGCCAAATCGAATATGTAACAAAGCTGGAACTGAATTAATTTCAACTGCTGGAGGAAGTCTAGATGTGATATATCACGATTCCAGAGATGCTTCTGGAAACTCAAATATTTTCAGTTTATTGCGCTCACAATCAACTCCATCTTTGTCAAGTTCTGCCCAACTAAGTCATGAAGTAATCACTTTGCCATCTATTGGTAATACAAAAGAGATAATTCTGTCTGGTAATATCCAATACCATCAACGGGGTGTTCCTGTTTCTGTCTTGTTGACATATCCAGATGGCACAAGTCAAAATTTTGCAGCTAATGTCAATAGCAATGGCAGTTATCGAGCTGCATTTACTGTTAACTCTGATTCTTCTCCGGGAGAATACAAAATTCGTCTTTCATATGATGGTAAATTAATTGAAAATCTTTCCTTTAAGGTAGCAGCAACTAGTATTCCTGATTGGGTAAAAAACACTGCACGACAGTGGTCTTCTGATGCAGTTTCAAAATCTGATTTCATTAATGGAATAGAGCATCTAATTGACACAGGAATAATTTCAGCTCCGGTCTCTGATCAAGATGAACCACATGTTCCAGATTGGATTAAATCTACCGCAAAGTGGTGGGCAAGCGATCAGATAAGCGACAATGATTTCAAAAAGGCTTTAGAATATTTGGTCAAAAAAGGTATAATTCGAGTATAATATGGTCAACTTTTCTTTCATTGAATACATAAATACTCTCATTCCTCCATACAAACAGAAAATGAGGTCGAAGGGGTTACTAGCATTAGCCATTTTGTCTGTTTCAATTTTATCATACGGCTTTAATGGTAATGTACTTGCAGATGAACACAACATACCTCCAATTTCTGCAAAAACAGAATTACCTTCTTATGAAAATGGTGATCGTGTAGAATTAACTGGTAGTATCCGTGATTATGATGCTGAAAATGATGCTGGCAATGCTTTGACTTTTGTAATTAAAGCACCTGATGGAAACTTGGTTACTATTGGTCAACTAACTCCTGGTTCTGATGGTAGTTTTTCACATGACTTTGTAGCAGGAGGCCCACTTTGGAAATTAAGTGGTGATTATATTATTGAATTTAAATTTAAAGCTCAAGAGGGAGAAGCTAAGATTGTTTATACTGGTGGAGAATTTGAAAAACCACCACCCCCACAACCAAAACCAGAACCAAAACCAGAGCCAGAACCAGAACCTGAGCCCGAACCAGAGCCAGAACCAGAACCTGAGCCCGAACCAGAGCCAGAACCAGAACCTGAGCCTGCCCCAGAATGTGGTCCTGGAACTGAATTGGTAAATGGAGTATGTCAGGTTATTCAGACTGAAGAACCACGTGGAGGCGGATGTTTAATTGCCACTGCAGCATTTGGAACAGAATTAGCACCACAAGTTCAATTCTTACGTGAAGTCAGAGATAATACTGTCATGAGCACATCTTCTGGTGCTGCCTTTATGACTGGATTTAACCAATTATACTATTCATTCTCACCAACAATTGCAGATTGGGAAAGAGAAAATCCAGTATTCCAAGAAGCAGTTCGTGCATTCATCACTCCAATGATTTCATCACTATCTATTATGACGTTGGCCGATGAAGGCTCAGAAGCTCAAGTATTGGGTGCAGGAATATCTGTAATCATGTTGAACTTGGGAATGTATATTGCAGCTCCTGCATTGATTGGATTCAAAGTTCACAAACACTTCAAATCCAGAAATTAATTTTATCTAAACAACATCTTAAAGAAAACATATCCGCCCACAACTGCTAAAATTGAACCTATAATCCACTCTGTTTCCATTACGTTTACTTTGATTCTTGGTTTTAGTTAAAGCACTCTAACTTATTATATTGAAGTTAATCAGTACTTGTAATGAACGTAGAATATGAAGAGTTTGATTCCATCGAAGATGTTTTTCTATTTTTAGCATCAGCTGCACCTCCTATGAAAAACACAATGCCGATAAATTCCTACAAAGGCTATGTTATGTCTTTTGTCCCATTGAGTCCAGCTACTGGAGATACTTATCTGATGATTTATGCCAAAGGCGAACTAGAACAAGGAATCTATGAATTTGATTTCTCTTCAAAATCATACAAAAAAGTGGAGTCTGTTGAACGTGCTGACAAAAGTTACTTTGTCTCTTTGACTCCAAAAAGAAATACAATAGCTGATAAGGCTATTGGAAATCTATAATTTCTTTGTCTGAATTTTAGGAGCAGACACAGATCTGCTTCTGGAATACTTTTCTATAATTTCATCAGGGGTTCTGCCATTGAATAGATCTTTACAGAGTCCTCTCAGATATCTCATAATTGCCCATGTTCCGGCTTTGATGATTCCATACATGAATACTTTCATTGGTGGACCATATGTTTTGTTTCTTAGAATGATTGGAATAATGTCATTGATTACTCTAAGATTATTCTCCCAACATCTCCAAAACAAAGTAAATTGAGCTTCGTTTAGATTTCCAAAATGCATTGAATTCTTTTCACTAAAGTCTTGATACAACAATGGGGCAACCAATCCTCTAAAGTCCATTTGTCTAAAGTCAGACATCATATCGATTGTATGTTGGATATCGTCTGGTGTTTCATCTGGCCATCCAATAATTATTGTAGCTGCGGGGAACCAGTGGTTTTGATTTAGAATTTTAGCTCCCTCTCTAACTACACTTCCCCATTCTTCTGGAGCAAATGGTTTTGTCTTTACACCTAGATGTTTTTTGACCATCTTTGGCGCAACAGTTTCAATTCCTAAATTCGTAGCAAGCCATCTGCCACTTTCATGTTGATTGTTTATTGTTGAAATGTTGTGCATTAATTCTGGATCTGCTGCAACAGCTGAAAATGTCATATGGGTGGTTCCTACAAAGTTTGCACCAAGTCCTTTGAGGCCTTTCCAAAGATCTGTTATTGCATCCCTGTTTGGAACAAAGTCTCTGTTATCACATCCATACAGTAACATCTCGTCAGAATGAAGCCAAATTGAATCAAATCCATAATCTAGGTTTATCTTTGCTTCATGTTGCAGTCTTTCAAGAGGTAAATCTTTCTTTGATCTTTTATTTACATCACAGAAATCACATCCTCTACCGCATCCTCTCATTGCTTCAATCAACGAATTAACAGTTGGACCTTCAATAATTGGAATATTTTGAATATTTTTTACAAAACAATGCATCAATTCAGGAGCATCACCTTTTTCTAAGTCATTAAACAGATCTAAAGCCAATTCATCTGCTTCGCCAACAACAACAGTGTCTAAACCATGAATTTTCATTCTGTCTGATTTTGCAAGCTCCCAAGCTCCGTTGCCGCCAACTACGACATGGAAATTATACTTCTTTTTTAGCTGAATTACTTTTGCACACATTCTCTTGAACTTCATTGCAACATATGATAATTTTTCAGGAGACATTGTTGTAGTTACTGGAGCCATTCCTAATGGATCCATGACATTAATTCCAACAACCTTTGTGTCTGGTCCAATAGATTTTTCTAAATAGTCGGGATTTGCTACAAAAACTTCATCTCTTTTGTAACCTTGCAATAATGCACTTTCTACTCTTCTTAAGCCAACTTGTGCTACTTTTGCTTCTCCTGTTTGAGGATCTGTCTCTACTGCTGGACAAAAAACTTTGTCAAAAACCCACTCTGGTAGAACTTCGTATGGACCACACGCAATAAAACCATAAAGGAAATTTCCTCTGTAGTTAGTCATTAGACTTCTGTCTGCAGTTAATACGATCCTCTTGCCCGACAACCTACTGATTCCCTCTTAGCATGTTATATATCATTTACGAGATTTATGAATCTCAGATTAAGTCTACTCGATTATTTCTTAGCTTTTGACTTTGTTCTATTTGCAATATTGGCAGCAGCAGCTCCTGCACCTACCCCGTTATCGATGTTGACTACCGACAATCCAAGTGAGCAGCTTTGAAGCATAGATGCAAGAGCTCCAACTCCTTTTTCTCCATAACCATAACCTACAGAAGTTGGAATCCCAATTACTGGTATGTCACTTAGTGTTGAAACCAAAGTGGCTAGTGCACCTTCCATTCCTGCTGCAACTATGATACAATCAACTTCTTCTTTGACCATCTCTTTCATTACGGGAAAAATTCTATGTAGTCCTGCTACTCCTACATCATAACGGCATACGCACTTGCAATTCATTGCCTCACAAACCAATCTTGCCTCTTCAGCGATGCCAATATCTGAAGTTCCAGCAGATATTATGCCTACTTTTCCTCCATTGAATTTTAGTGGTTTTTTATGAACTAGAATGGTAGTACAATTTTTTCCTTCTTTGATTTTAATTTTTGATTTTCTAAGAAAAGATAAAACTTTGGGATAATCTGTTTTTTTTATTCTTGATATTAATAAAAAATCAGTTTTATCTACAACGTGTTTTATTATTTTTTTTATTTCTGATAACTGCTTTCTTTCAGCAAAAATAATTTCTGGAATTCCTTTTCTTTTTCTTCTATTGATATCAATTTGAGCAATGTCTTCAATTTTTTCAATTGAATATAATGAAAGAAGTTTTTTTGCTTCTCTTTTGGAAATTTTGTTTGACTTTAAAGAATCTAGTATGTTATCAATTTCCATAGAATAGTTAATCCAGTTTGAATAAAAAAATGCTTAGATTTCTATGCCTGATATGGCGTCTTTTACGCTCTTCACAGCTGTATCAAAGACTTGTTTTTCTTGATCATTCAAGTCTAATTCAATAATTTTTTCCACACCATTTTTTCCAATAATTGCTGGTACTCCAATAGTTACATCTGAATGCCCATATTCTCCGTCTAGATAAGTTGCTACTGGTATGACTTGTTTTCTATCTCGTACTACTGACTCTACAATTGCAGAGATTGCATTTCCTGGCGCATGTACTGTTGCGCCTTTTAGTTCTATTACTTTGGCTGCAACTTGTTTTGTATTTTGAACTAATTCATCTAATTTTTCTTTTGGTAATAATGATTGTAATGGGATACCAGACACTGAAGAGAATCTTGGTAGTGGTAGCATGTTTTCTCCATGTTCTCCTATGACTAGTGCTCTTATGGAATCACGGGAATGGCCTGTTGCTTCATGAATAAATTGTCTAAATCTTGATAAATCAAGCATACCTCCCATACCGAAAACTCGGTTTCTTTCAAACCCTGAAACTTTGTATGTGATATATGCCATTGGATCAAGTGGATTAGTAACGGGAATTATCATAGAATCATTTGCAAATTTTTTGACGTTTTCTACTACGCTTTTAACAATTTTTGCATTTATTTTCAACAAGTCCATTCTGGTCATTCCTGGCTTTCTACCTGAACCTGCTACCACAACAACTGTATCAGAACCTTTCATGTCTTCGTAGTTGTTTGATCCTTTTACTTCTACATCGATTCCTTGCTCTGATAACATGTGATTGATGTCCATGGCTTCACCTTGAGGTAGTCCTTCAACTACATCTAGAAGCAAAATTTGATCATCTAATCGCTTCAATGCTGAAAATAGTGCTGCATCTCCACCGACTTTACCAGAACCGATAATTGTAAGCATGTTCAAGCCTGGAAATTTTTCAATAATTAAATCTATGCCGGTATTTGTTTTAGACAGAATTTATATGCATTTTTGAGTTTTCTATTCCGTGGTACTAGTAATAGATCCTCAAATTGCTGGAATATCTGGAGATATGATATTATGCTCTCTAGTGGATTTGGGTGCCGACAAAAACAAAATAATTTCAGGAATCAAATCTAGTGAAAAATTTTTAGAATCTACTAGAGTCGATAAAATTGATTTTGTAAAAACTAAAAAACATGGAATTGAGGCAACTAGATTAATTTTAGAAATAGATGAGAATGTTACTGAAAGAAAGGGTACAGAAATAAAAAATGCAATTAGCAATGCAACAAAAGAATTACAATTATCAGATAAAGCCAAAAACTTTGCAGAATCATGCATTAACTCATTGATTTCTGCTGAAGCTAAAATTCACTCAGAATCAGAAAGTTCAGTACATTTTCATGAAGCATCTAGCTTTGATACTCTTACTGATATAGTTGGAACTGCAATAGCACTCGATGACCTAAAATTATTTGATGAAGATATTTTCACAATGCCTGTGGCTGTGGGTGGAGGTTCTGTAAGTTTTTCGCATGGTACAGTATCTAATCCTGCAAATGCAATTTTAGAGATTTTTAAAAATTCTAAAATTCCAATTGTTGGCGGTAGTGTAAAAGATGAATTAACTACACCTACAGGTGCATGTATTTTAGCAAACCTTTGCACTCAAACAAGGGAATTTTATCCACTAATGGAAATTCAATCTATTGGTTATGGGGCTGGAACTAAAGATTTTGATTCCTTTGCAAATATTTTAAAAATTGTTAGAGGAAACATTGATTCTTCTTTTGAATATGACTCTGTAAAGATACTTGAAACAAATGTAGATGATGTTTCCGGAGAAATTCTTGGAAATTTAATTGATAAATTGATGGAAAATAATGCAAAAGACGTTTCAATATATCATGGCTTGACAAAGAAAGGAAGACCTACAAATCTCATTTCTGTAATGTGTGACAATACTACAATGGATAAACTCATCAAAATTCTAATTTCTGAGACGGGAACTTTGGGAATAAGAATATCTTCATCAGATAGAATCAAAGTTCCAAGAAGACTAGAAAGTAAAACATTACTAATTGAAGGCAAGGAGTTTGCAGTTTCGTACAAAATTTCTGAGTTTGATGGAAAAGAAAATTTCAAAATCGAGTTTGATGATTTAAAACATGTATCTCAATCACTTCACAAATCCATTAAAGATACAGAGAAGCTTATACGAGAAGCAATATTAGAGCAAAAGTGAAGACCTTGACTAAACTTGAACAACTAATTGATTGGTTCTCAAATAAAAAAAGAGTAATTGTAGCTCTGTCAGGTGGCGTTGATAGTGCGCTTGTTGCATATGCTGCATTTGCAAAATTAGGAAATAATGCAATAGCTGTTACTGCAGATTATAAAACACTCTCTTCAGAAGAATTAGAATCTGCCAAATCAATCTGCACCGAAATAGGAATAAAACAAGTATTGCTTGATTATGATGAATTAGAAAATGAATATTTTGTAAAAAATGATTCTAATCGATGCTATTACTGTCGTTCAGAATTGGGAATACATTTGACAAAACTTGCAAAAAAATATCAAGCAGATTGTATTGTTGATGGTACAAACTTGGATGATTTAGGTGATTTTCGTCCTGGACTCAAAGCATTAAAAGAAAATGACATCCAGAGTCCTTTGGTGGATATTCGTTTTACAAAAAAAGAAATCAGACAAACTGCAAAACAATTGGGACTATCAATATATGATAAACCATCAAATTCTTGTTTAGCATCTAGGATTCCCTGGGGACAAAGAGTAACTGCAGAGAGATTGACAAGAATTGAATTGAGTGAAAAATTTGTTAAAGATATTAGTAATGTAAAACAAATTCGTGTAAGAGATTTAGATGGAACCGCAAGAGTAGAAGTTGAAAAAGAGCAAATTCCTTTGTTAACTAAAAATGTAAATCAAATAATTTCTCAATTGAAATTGTTTGGTTTTCAAAGTGTAGAAATTGATCCAGAAGGCTATCGTACAGGAAAACTTAATGTGATTGTAGATTGATTTACCTAGATCACGCTGCATCTACCCCTCTAAATGCGGATGTATTGCAAGAAATGCTTCCATACCTAAAAGAACAGTTTGGTAATCCTTCGTCAATTCATAGATATGGCAGATTAGCTCACAAGGCAATAGAAAAGGCAAGAAAACAAGTTGCTAATTTAATTAATGCAGAACCATCTGAAATATTTTTTACATCTGGTGGTACTGAATCTAACAATACAGCAATTTCTGGAATAATGAAAAAGTTTCCCAATTCACAATTAATCACTTCTGCAATAGAACATGATGCTATACTAGAACCATGTAGAAAATTGAAAAGTCAAGATTATGACGTGGTGTATTTGCCTGTTGATAAGTATGGACTGGTTTCTGCATCTGATCTTAAAGACACCATATCAGAAAAAACAAAACTCGTTTCAATTATGTTTGGCAATAATGAAATAGGAACCGTTCAACCAATCTCTGAATTTGCAATAATTTGTCATGACAAAAACGTTCTACTACATACTGATGCTGTACAGGCTGTAGGAAAGATTCCTATTGATGTAAAAGAATTAGGCATTGATCTTCTTTCTATCTCTTCTCATAAAATCAATGGGCCCAAAGGAATTGGGGCGTTATATGTCAAAAAAGGAATTTCTCTTGATCCTTTAATTTTTGGTGGTGGACAGGAGAATGGCTTACGTTCTGGCACAGAAAATGTTGCCAACATTGTTGGTTTTGGAAAAGCATGTGAAATTGCAAAAAATAACATGCACGAAAATATTTCTAATATGAAACAATTACGTGATTCTTTGATTAGTCAAGTAAAAGACCAAATCCCTTCTGTTTCCTTAAATGGTCATCCAGAAAAGCGCCTTCCAAATAATTCACATTTTACATTTCTAGGAATTAATGGAGAGGATTTGATTATAAAATTAGATGAAAACAATATTGCTGCATCCACAGGCTCTGCCTGTTCTGTTAGAACTCAAAAAGCATCTCATGTTCTAAAAGCTATGGGTTTTTCACATGAACAAATTACAGGTTCATTGCGAATGACTGTCGGCATTACAAATACACAAGATGAAATTAATCAAACTGTAAAAATCTTAAAAGAAATAGTCAAAGAATTAAGAGTAGTTTCTCCTTTCAAAAATAAATACAAATTTGAAATTAAAAATTAAATTCGAATAGACATTCTATTCTTACTTAGTATTATGATACTTGTTATTCCTACTAGTAGAATCAGAGTCATTATAGTTCCAAATTCTGGCACTACGAATGTTCCAATTATCTCGATATCTGAGTCGCCTCCTTCAAACGCAATTGTTAAAATTCTAGAGTCGTCTTCCTTTGTTTCTTGTGGCACTACTTCCATGCCATCAATTAATACGATATATCGATCATCTTTACCATCTTGGGTTTTTGCATCAATGAAATCTCTTGGTAAATCAAGTGATATTGTTCCATCATCTGTGGAATTTATGACTACAATCAAGCCAAAAATTTCTGGATCAACCACCATTCTTTCCACCTCTCCTCCTTTGATGGTGTATTCTACATCAAATGTCCCATAACTTCCTGCATCTACTTCAAAAATATTTGTGGTTTCTGGTTTTTGTTTTTTAGTTGAAAATTCAAAAGTTGCTTCAGAAATATCTCCACCATAGTATACTCTAACTACATATTCTCCATCATTTTTCCATAGGGGGCCTTCTGCTATTATTGTATGAGTAAAACTACCATCTTGAGCTTCTTCAAACTGGGCAATTTCTACAACATTTCCTGCATGAAATATCTGTAATGTGAGTGGTTCATTGACAATTACAGTTGTTACATCTCCTGAAATTACTATTGTTTCGCCTTCCGTATATGCTGCCTTGTCAGTATCTACTGAAATTAATGATTCAACTTCTTGTCCAAATGCTGGAACTGTTGAAACTATCAAAAATGAAATAACGAAATAAACTATTGTCTTTTTCACAAAATCTTTCGAGCAGCTTTGTATATTTCCTTTACTATTAAAAAATGAAAAAAGATGTAGTTTAGTATCTTGGAATGATACTAAGTCTTGATTTTGCAGATACTGCAACAATTGAAATTATTGCTACTGCTAGAATCAAGGCTGCAATTGTGCCAAATTCTGGAATAACGAATGTACCAATCAATTCTACTGATTCAGTTCCGGCTGGGAACATTACAGTTACCTTTTGACCTTCAATCATTACATCGTCCCATTGTTGTCCGTCAACTAGTACCATGAAGATACCGTTTAGAACATCCTTTGATGGAGTTAGTGTTACAGTACCATCATCGGTAGATTGGATTCTAAATAGAATTGAATTGTCATTGGTATTGATACTTGCACCAGTAATTACTCCTCCAGTTATGCTAAATGGTATACATTTTCCTGAAACTGTAATTTCAGAACTACCACATGCTCCTGTTGGGGTTGTTGGTTTACCTTTTGGAATTCCGCCAGTCAATTCTACTTTGACTTTGTTGCTTTTTTCAGAATGTCCATACTGAACCTTTACGGTGTAGGTACCGTCATACTTCCATAAACTGCCTGCTGTGTTAAATGAGGTCATATAACTAGCGTCACTATTGACAGTTACCTGATCAATTGAGACAATGTTATTGGTTGGGCTTATCACAGTAACAGTTACTGGAAATCCAGATGCAATATTTGCTACCTTGCCTTCCACCATGATAGTTTCACCTTGAGTATACTTTGATTTGTCAGTCCAGACAGTAACTGGAACCTCATCAGTCAAAATTTGTTTTGCTGTGACTTTTGATGGTTGTTCTTCACAATCAGGACATGCTTGTTCTAAAGCATATGCAGATGATACTGACATGGTAACGACTGCAGTCAATACGGCCAGTAGCGTGAACGTCGTACGTTTGTTCATCTTGTTGCGATTTGGTCTGGTCTCTATTTATGTATATTTAAAAAATTGAAAAAAATTTGTGAATTTAGTATCGTGGTATAATACTAAGTCTTGATTTTGCAGATACTGCAACAATTGAAATTATTGCTACTGCTAGAATCAAGGCAGCGATCGTACCAAATTCTGGAACTACAACTCCATTGAGAATTTCAACTTCTACTGAATCTTTGTATCTTGTATCTGTTCCTTGTTGTGCTGTAACTGAATAGAATCCGTCTTGCTTCCATAATGGACCTCCAGTTGTAATTGTAGCTTCAAATTCACCATTCATTTTAGGAGAAATTTGATTTACTGATACAACATTACCATTTGGAGCTTTAACAGTTAGTGTAACGTCTGTGCTTATCTTGTCTGTTACTCCGGTGATTGCAATTTCATTTGATCCTATTTCAAAGTCTGCAAACACTGATAGTCCTTGGTTAGTTACTGCTGTGTCTTTGATTATTCCTTTCTCAAGGTTAGAGCTTGTTACAGAGATTGCTTCTGTCATACCATTTACTATTCCAACTCGAACTTTCAATGTGTATAATGAATTTTGAGTTACACTTTGCATGGCTGTTATGGTGTAAAGACCATTTTCTTTCCATGTTGGGCCAATTTTGAATTGTGTCTCAAAGTCTCCCATTGAATCTGGAGTTACTTGTCCCACACTTACCACATTGCCATTTGGTGATGTTACTCTAAAAGTTACATCTGTGATGGCTGATACAGTGTGGCCTGTGACAGTAATGGCGTCTGAACCCTTTTTGGCTGTAGCCGTAATTGACATTCCTTGTGTTTGAGCTGATGCTTCACTTTGAAGACCAGAAACTGATACAATAGAGAATGCCAAAAGAATTAGGGTAATCGTTGTTAATGATCTTTTTAGGTTCATCCTATTTGGAAAACAGATATCTTGGTATTTATGTATTTTAAAAATGAAAAAAGGATGTAGTTTAGTATCTTGGAATGATACTAAGTCTTGATTTTGCAGATACTGCAACAATTGAAATTATTGCTACTGCTAGAATCAAGGCTGCAATTGTACCAAATTCTGGAACTACCATTGTACCGATTATTTCTATTTGCTCAGCACCTGCATAGAACGATATTGTGAGGGTTCT
>JAWVZS010000003.1:0-16169 GCA_033722055.1 Nitrosopumilaceae archaeon | reverse complement strand
CCACTTGTACCGTGCCAAAATATCTCAGATTCTATAAAATGTGCTGAATCTCAAGAATTTAAGAATGGTATAATTAATCTAGATAAAACCCTCAAAATGCAGCTTGTATACAAAACTGAAACGATAATGCTTCCATTAGAACCTGATCATAACATTCCTGGGAAATACTATGCATTTGTGGATCCAACGGTTTCAGGATATTATCAAGCAAATATTTTGGGTAAAATTCATGATACTACTGTTAGTTTGTCTATGCATCCACCCAAAGTAGATGAAAGAGCATACATAGAATTTCCTAAATCCTCTGATGTTACTATGAAAAAAATAATTGATTCCCATACGATAATAACAAATGATATTAATAATTTGAAAGAATCCGTTAATAATTTTGAAAATAGAAAATCTCCAGATACTATTGTTTATTTTGGAATAGGAATTGCAATTACTGCAATCGTTATGTCAGGTATTGCTCTTGCAAAACAAAGAAAAAAATTATTTTAGCCTGTTGTAAATGAAATAAAAAATTACACCACTTACTATGATTCCTAATCCAACCAAAACTATTTCTAACTCAAATTGCAATGCCATGTATACAGTAGCTCCCATTCCAAAGAAAGGCAAAATAGGAAATTTACCAATATTTACAGGCACACGATAAGGTCTTTCAAGATCTGCCCGTACATATCTTAGAAGAATAACTGCTAGATTTATCATAAAAAAAGTAATTACAATTGAAAATACAACGATATTGGCCACAATAACAATATCGCCTACCAGTGAAAATCCTAATGATACTATGAAAAGAATAATTACTGCAATCCAAGGAGTCTTTGTTTTATGATGAATAAGACCTAACTTACTTGGAAGGGAACCATCTTTTGCCATTCCATACAAAATTCTAGCTCCTGCAACCATTGTAATTAATATGGTACTTGCAGTTGCAAACAATGCAATAGCTGAAAGAATAACTCCGCCTTGTTGACCTAATTTTTGTTCTGCTACAAATGCTAGTGGAGCTGATGATTCTGCTAACTGTTCCCAACCCACTACTCTTATTGATGCTAAAGAAACGAGTACATAGATTATTGTTGTGATTAAAACAGAAAGTAATATTCCTCTTGGCATTGTTTTTTGTGGACGTTTTACTTCTTCTCCAACATTTGCAATATCTTCAAACCCAATAAATGCAAAAAATACTAAAATAAATGCTAACAAGATTCCACTTATTCCTAGAGGATTCTCAAAATAATCGATATTGGTTTCGGGCGTACCAGAAAAACCTATGAAAATTATTATCCCTAGTCCACTAATAGTTATAATTGCAAAAATTGTATTTGCCCACGTGGACTCTTTAATTCCTATAAAATTCAGAAATGATAAAATTGCAAGTATTGCCCATGCTCCTATCAAGAGTGGAATGTTTGTTAATCCTTCAAAATAACCACCAAATCCTAAAGCTACAGTAGCTGCAGTAATTGTAGTTGTGACTATGGTTAACCATCCTACAATAAATCCAATAAAATTACTTCGGAATCCCTCTTTGACGAAAATGTATTCAGCTGCTGCTTTAGGAAATAGTGCAGTTAATTCTGAATAACTCAAGCCAGAAAATGTTGCAACAACTGCACCTAAAATAAAGGAAATCCATAATGCATTTCCAGCAAAGCTAGCAGCTTCGCCGATTAGAACATAGATTCCCGCACCTAAAATAAGACCTACACCATACATTGTTAAATGAAATAATCCGATATTCCTGCTAAGGGATGCCATTTACTCGCCCATGATTTGTAAAATTATGTCTCGTGTTCTACTTCTAGTATCTAATTCTAAAAATACAATCTGTTGCCATGTTCCCAATAACAATTCTTTATCTTTGAATGGAACGGTTAGTGATGGTCCAATTAATGATGCTTTTACGTGTGAATGACCATTTCCATCATGCCACATTTGTTCATGAGCATAATCTATATCGTTAGGTGCTATCCGTGATAACATTCTTGGAAAATCCTTTATCAATCCAGGTTCGAATTCTATTGTAGTCAAAGCACCTGTAGAACCCTTGACAAAAATTGTAACTATTCCATTAGTAATTTCTGATTTTTTAATAGAATTGGATATCTCTTCTGTCAAATCAATAATATCATTTTCTTTTTTTGATTGAATTTTTAAAATTTCAGTTTCAATCAACATTAATCACCTTTATCCTTGACTTTTAGATAAAAAGTAATTGAAAACTGTTCTGCTTTGGCACAATTCAATAAAGTTCTTGATATTTTGATTTTAACTCATTGTGTAGTCCAACTACTGAAAAAGCTTCTACTATGTTCGTTTTAGTTATAATTCCTACCAGATTTTTCTGGCTATCTACAACTGGAATGCCACTAATTGAGTTTTTAATCATGATATTTGCAGCAGTAGCCAAGTCATCTTCTGAAGAAATCGTAATTACTTTCTCTTCCAATAAATCAGCAACACGCAAATCTTTTCCTTTTATTGGCAAGAGATAATCTTTTGATCGTGTCTTGCCTTTTGTAAAATAATCACTATGAATGAGAAATGTGTTAGTAGTTACTAATCCAAGCGGTTTACCTACTTCGTTTATTACAACCAGCTTTGATACTTCATTTTTGTTCATAAGTTCAAGTGCTAATTTCAATGAATCTGATTTTCTACAAGTAATTAATTTTGAATTCATAAAGTCTTTTACAATATATTTTCCACCAAACACCTTTGCATATGTTTTTGTCAAATCAGTGCGTGAAACAATTCCAATAATCTCTCCTACATCATTAACTAGAACTACTGAACCAATTTTGAAAGTAGTCATTCGTGCAGCACATTGATCAAAATGATCTTCAATTCCATCTGTTATGGTGATGACATTTTTTTGCATAACATGTTTTATTGGTATCTCATCTATCGCTCTAGCTGTTTTATCATTTGCAAGAAATCTATTGATGTCTCTCTCTGTAACAATTCCTACAGGTTTATTTTTAACACTAACAACAACTCGTTTGATCATATTATTCTGCATTTGATGCAATGTCTCAAAGATTGATGATTCTGGTGGTACCGTTATAACATTTGTTGAATATTTTTCCAATGTTATTTACAATATTTTTTTTGATTTAAAATCAACATCTAATTCTCAAAAGTGATTTCAATAAAATTTGATACCTAATACTTGGCAGTATTAGGAGTTACTTGTATTTCTACAAAGTTCCCATTAAAAGAAGTTTGAATTCCTCTAACTTTACTTTTGTAAAGAAAATATTTTTTTCCATCATCGCTTATAGAACCTGAAATTCCCAACAATTTGTTATCGTGTAAGGTTTGTAACCTTCGATATACTGTACTAATCGGAATTTTAGTTTCTGCACTAATCTCCATTGCTGATTTTGGTTTCTCCATCGTGTTTTCCAAAATGGTTCTACAATATTTGTCAGCCATGACTTCAAGAATTGCGTCTTTCCTGGAATCCTCTTCAACTTTTCTGCCTGTTATTGTGCTTTGCATATAGTAATTACCATAATTTTTGATATAATCACTAAGAATACATTGCAATGCATTGCACTTAGCATAGGTATAGAATTCTGAAATTCTTCTTTGAGATTTAAATTGAACTTGTATTCTATCTGAAAATATGCTATTCAAAAACATCCTAGTTCCTTTTGACCTTTCTAATTCGTCTAAACGTGCATTCAAATTTGCACTGGATATTGCAAAAAAATATAATTCAAAAATAACTATTTTGACTGCAGTTGAAGGTGATTCTTGGCACCATAAATTCTATGATTCCAGAGCAGATAATGAATTAATTAAAAAACAAAAGAAAGCAGCTACTAAATTTATTGAAGAATTAGAAAAATCAGGTAAGAAAGCAAATGTTTCACTTAAATCTCAAATTGTAAAATCTACTTCTACTGTACAAACAATAACCACATATGCAAAATCACGTAAATTTGATCTAATTGTTATCGGCTCTCATGGCAGAACAGGTTTGGACAAATTAATTTTAGGCAGCGTTGCAAATGGTGTAGTTCAAAAAAGTAGTTGTCCTGTTTTAGTTATAAAATAGATGAGATGCTGTTATAGTGATTTCAATTATTGGTAGTGGCCGTGTTGGCTCTGCCATAGCATTTCTCTGTGCTTCAGAGTCTCTTGATGATGTTACTCTTCTAAACCGCACAAGAAGTAAAGCAATTGGAGAAGCCATGGATATATCCAATGCAATTTCTCCTACGAGTGATATTATGATTAAAGGAACAGATGATTATTCAGATATCCGTGATTCGAATTTGGTAGTAATATCTGCAAGTGCGGCAAACTATCAAAAAAGCAGACTTGATGTTATACATGAACAAGCATCTATGATTAATGATATAGGAAAAAAGATAATGAAGTATTGCCCATCTGCAACAATTCTTATGATAACTAATCCATTAGATGTACTAACATATGTGTTTCAAAAAAACACACAAATTCCAAAAAACAAAGTAATTGGAGTTGCAGCAAGTCTAGATTCAAGTAGATTTTTATATCTTCTTTCAACAAAATTGGGAATTAAACGTACAAAAATAACAAATGCTATTGTTATAGGAGAACATGGTGATTCAATGGTCCCAGTTTATTCAAATATCAAAATTGAAGGAAAAAATATCTCTAATTTACTTAACAACCAAGAAAAAGAATCAATTACAAATGAAGTTAGAACTTATTGGAAATCATTAAGAAATTACAAAAGTCGTTCCCAATTTGGTATTGCAAAAAATACCTATGATATAATAAAAACAATCACTATAGATTCTATTACGGAAGCTCCTGCATCTGTGGTATTGGATGGAGAATATGGTCTCAAAAATCTTGCGATAGGAGTTCCGGTAAAAATTAGCAAAAATGGAATAGAAGAAATCCAAGATATTAATTTAGATGAGAATGAATCCAGATTATTCAAACAATCAGCAAAAATTATTCAAACTAATATTAGTTCATTAAAGAAATAATGATTTTAATGCATACCCTACAATGTATGCAAGACTTGCTGCAATCCCTCCAATGATCAAAGTGTATGTACCTGAACGAATTTTAGAGGTTTTTACAATTTTACCCTTAATCATACCTACTAAGAAAAACGCTACAGCTGTAAAACACACAGAAAGATAGAATGCCTCGGAATTTGTTTCTATTTTTAATAAAATAATTATTAGAAACGGAATTAGTGGAATTATTCCTATAATATTAAAGCCCACAAAAGTGCTTATTGATCTATGAATAGGCTTACTATCATCTTCAATTAATCCTAGTTCTTCCTTCATCATGGTATCTATCCACACTTTTTTTCTGGAAGTAATAATGCGTACTATTTCTTCTAATAATTCGTCTTTGAAACCTTTCTTTTTGTAAATATCTCTAATCTCTTGTTTTTCTTCATTAGCAAGATTGTCGATTTCCCATTCTTCTTCCCTTCTCTTCATTTTGATGAATTCATTTTTAGCTTTTGCTGCTTGGTAATTTGCAGCTGCCATTGAAAATCCATCAGCAAATAAGTTTGCAAAACCAAGAATCAAAATAATTCCAGGTGATAAAGAAGCACCAACTACACCTGCAACAATTGCAAAAGTTGTTACGGCACCATCAATGGAACCATAAATAAAATCATCAAATTTCCATTTCATATTTTATAAGATCTTTTCTCATGTCAGTTTTACTATTCCTATATTTTGAACAATTAAAGATTTTAGAAACCAAAATGACTTATTATAACTATAATATACAAACAAACAGCAACTTACCTTTCTATAAATAAACAGTAATCTGAAATTAATTACATTTCTAATATTTTCACTGATGGAAATCAAGACTTATCTTATATTGCAACTTAATGTTTACTTATCATGGGTAAATTCAAGAAAATCCTAGTTCCAGTAGATGGTTCTCAAAACTCTATGCGTGGTTTAGAACGTGCTATCGAAATTGCTAAAGAGAGTAATGCTGAGATTACAGGCTTCTATGTTTTTCATTTGCCGCTTACAGCTGGCATCAAATATACCAAAAAAATGAAAGATGAAGCACAAGACAAAGCAGTAAAAGCCATAGGCCCAGCTATGAAACGCGCTGAACGTGCAGGTGCTTCTTTCAAGTACAAGACTGGTGGAGGACACACTGGTTCTGAAATAGTCAACTTTGCTGAGAAAAACAAATACGACATGATTGTAATTGGTGCAAGAGGAGTTGGATCTACAAAAGAAGCATTTCTAGGAAGTACTTCAAACTACGTAATGCACAAAACAAAAATTCCAGTCTTAGTTGTTAAATAAAACAATTTTTTTTATTCTTATTTTTAATTGATTTCTGAATCTAAAATATCTCATTTTATGCAATAAACTAGAAGTATAGGAAAAAATTAACCAGTAAAGTTAGAGTCAAAATGGTTGAAAGTAATTATGATATTTTAGGTGTTGTTGAAGGTTGTACAGATAAAGAAATTCGTGACGCATTTAGAAGATTAGCACTTCAATATCACTCAGATCGTGGAGGTGAAAATGAAAAATTCATAAAAATAAAACAAGCATATGAAGACCTTAAAATTGGAAAGAAATACCCTGACACAGATGTTGAAAAATTAAGGAAATCTAGAGTTTATTCAGGAGATTCGGAAGAAGATATACGCAGAAAAAATCTGATTCTAGGTCAAGAACTTGCAAATGAAATGAAAATAGCTGAAGAGTGGGCAGCTGCATTAAACAGATCTAATGCTACTGCATCTAGACTTTTTGGCTCAAAAACCTTGGGTGAAATGGAATTAGAAAGAAAAGCAAACGGTGCATTGTCAATTAAAGGAAATTTTATGGCTGGAACTCTGACATATGATGGTCCAATCATTATGCAAGGTAATATCTCAAGCCCATCTTGGACAGAAGAATTCAAATCAATTATTTCTGTAACACAAGGGGATTTTAAATTCATTAATCCTATAGAAAATAAATATAGAATTGAAAACGGAGCAACACTTACTGTTTCTAATGGTAATGTGGTAGTTGGTAACATCTTTGGTAGAAAATACAAGGTCCAAGATCCTGATGGTAGAGTTGGAATGTATGTTGTTAAAGAACATAGAACTCATGTATCTGCCCCTAATGGAAAAATTATTGCAGAAAATATAGTGGATACTGTCTTTCTTGAAGCCAATACAATAATTCTACTAAATATGGAAGATGATGTAAAAATTACAGCAAAAGAGATTCTAATTTATGGAAACAAAATTACCTATGACTGTGAGATTACCCTGAAAGAAGATGGAATTATACGATTTTTTGAATCTTATTCTGTTCAGGGATTTAGTGATGATGCTATAATTCGTCTTGAAAACGGTAAAAGAATTAGACTACATGATCTTAAAGTAAAGAAAATTCATGATTTAGCAGATGAATTTGTACCTGATAAATCCCAATTTACTAAAGAAGATACTATGGTTGGGAATGGATTTACAATTACTTTTGATATGCTAAATAATCTTGATAAAAAACCAACTAAAAAACAAAATACAGGCTGGAAATCACGATTCGGTCTGTAATTCGAATTTAGAATAAACCAAATTGTTATTTTCAAAGTAGGAAATCGTAATGTTGTATTATTAATTCTAAAAATGGTTCTATTATTATGAGAAAAATAATTTTTCTATCTACAATAATGCTAGTCGGTTTTACTTTGTTTTTTACACAGTCATTTGCAAGTGAAGATTTTGAAATTCGAGGTAATGGTTTTTCATTGGATTCTAACTTAGATTCTCCCACACTTTACCAATCTACATTAAGATTAAACTTTAACAGCTTGTCTGAAGTTACTTATGGTTCTATGATTATTAGAACTGATGATATTACACTTGCAACAAGAATGATTCCTGAGGAGTGGAGTTTTTCGTATAATGCAGACGGTTCTTTTATTGGTTCTGGGTCTGTCTATACTTTGCAAGATACCTATTATAAAATGAAAATAACTGGAGAGCGAAAATTTGTTGCTGATAATTGGTCAATGTGGCAAGCAGTAGGTGAAATTGAAGGAAATAATGAAAAATATTCTTTTCAACTAGTTGTAACTGGTGATGATAGATTTGCAACCTCGTCTCAAAAATCTACACAACGAATCATTATTCCTACAGGTAATGCACAACAACATGAAATGGGAGAGTATATTCCTGAATCCCCAACAATTTTCCGAGGAACCATAGTTACATGGATGAATCATGATACAGTTACACATACAGTACAAAGTCAAGATGGTAAGGGAAATGTAATACCGTTATTCAACTCTGGGATATTACAACCTGGAGATTCCTTTGAACATCAATTTAATGAACCAGGCATTTACGATTATCTATGTACTTTACATCCATGGAGAGTAGGCACAGTTATAGTTGTATAAACACGAAGAATTGATATTCACTTAACTGACCACTTTAAACAACTTGAAATTTACTTTCAGTCTAGATAAGAAACTCATTCTTCTAGTTATGACGGTATCATTTATCGCCTTGTCAATTACTGCATATCTAAGCTTCAATTATGCGGATCAAATTTTACGAGAAAGGGCAGGAGATCAATTAATTAGTGAATCTACAGTTAGGGGAGATTCTATTGTTTTTCTTTTAGGTACAAGAATCAAAGAAACTCAGGTTCTAGCCAGCGATCCCATGATACGTAATCTTGTATCTGAACTAAATGATATAGATTCTTTAGCCGAACTTAAAGAAAAAAAATCCCAAAAACAAAGAGACTTTTTAATTCAAGTCCAAGCTTTTCAAGAATTAGTTGGATTTTCAATTGAATTTGAAGATGTAAAAATTATTGGAAATGATGGACAAGTATATTTTTCTCTTCGCAAATTGGCAACAAACGATTTTTCAAAAAATGAAATGTATCAAAGAGGTTTAAAAGAAGCCTTTTTTGATTTTGAACCTGCTGGAGGTCAAACCAAATTAGTTGTTGCTACTCCTATTTACCCTACCGATAATAAGCTAGGAAAGAACCCTATAGGAGTTTTAATTGCAAAGATGAGAACTGCAGCAGTTGACGAAATTTTACTTAATCGTAGCGGTCTTGGTCAAACCGGAGAAGTCTATATAGTAGATGAAAATCGTTTAATGATTTCAGAATCTAGATTTATAGAAAATGCAATTTTTCGGCAAGAAGTAAACACCTTACCCGTAAGAAAATGTTTCAATGAAGGTGAAGAAGTAGTTGGTTTCTATCCAGATTATAGAGGAGTTGCTATCTATGGTTCTTCATATTGTGCTCAAGACCTGGGTTTTGTTTTGCTTGCCGAAATAGATGAACAAGAAACAGTACAACCAATTTTAATTTTACAAGATAGGATACTTGAAACTGGAATTTTAATTACTACAGGTATGGCCATAATAGCTTTCATAATTTCAAAATCGCTTTCAAAACCACTAATCAAACTAAGAGATGCAGCAAATAAGATTGCTGAAGGAAATTTTGATGTAAGAACCAATATTAAAACTGGAGACGAAATAGGCCAACTATCCACCTCATTTGATTATATGGCCAAAAAACTTCAGGAATCATTAATTGAAATAAGACAAAAAGAAGATGTTATCAAACAACAAGAAGACATTCTGCTAAATTTTGCTAATGATAGCGAAAATGACTGTGTATGTATGATTGATATCAAAGATTCTACAAAAATCACTGCAAACCTAACTGATTCACAATCAAGTAAACTCTATGGTTTATTTTTGAATACGATGGCTTCGATAGTCAGATCCCATAAAGGAATTGTAGTAAAAAATATCGGTGACGCCTTGCTTTTTTACTTTAAAAATCCTGATACCAAAAAACCTGATGATTTCCGAAATATATTGAATTGCTGTCTTAAAATGAGTGAAATTCACGATGAGTTAATAGAAAGATTCGAAAAAGAAAAACTCCCTCCAGTAGATTACAAAATAAGTGCAACATATGGCTCTGTCAGAATTGCTAAAATTACTCAGTCCGAAATTGATGATATATTCGGCTCGACAGTAAATAGATGTGCTAAAATAAACCCACTTGCACCAACAAACGGTCTTGTAATTGGAGAATCTATGTATCAGATTGTAAAAGCATTCAAAGAATTTTCTTTTACAAAGATAAAAGAAGACTCTGTTAACATACACGGATTTTCAGTTTATTCTGTGGAAAGAAAAACTAAGTAAAATGATTTTTAATTTAGAACTATACCTTGTTATCATTACTGAAAATCATTGGAGAAAATCTACAGAAGTTTAAATCATATCTATAGTCTACTAATTTTAAATTGAATTTTTCATTTTTCGTTATAATTATTGGTATTTCTGTTACTCCTGTCTTTGCTGAAGAATACCTAATAGACATTCCATTTGGTGCATACAATCCAGAACTCAATACTCCTGCTGAAGTATGGTATGATCCTCCTAGAATCACTATTCTGGAAGGTGATACTATCACTTGGTATAATGATGATAAAGAAGGACATACAGTAACAAGTGGACAAGGTTCAGGTAGATTTGGATGGATGAGTGATAAATTTGGAAATCCAGATGGTTTGTTTGATAGTGGTAGATTTCTGCCTGGGGAATCTTGGACCTATACATTTGAAAAAATCGGAACATTTCCATATTTTTGTACAATTCATCCTTGGATGGAAGGAGTAGTTTTAGTTGAATCAGAAATCCCGGACTATCCCCATGATGCTACAGGAAAAGAAATTACGTTTCCCTTGTTACAATATACTCCAGATCAAAATATAGAAGTAAATCTTACTTGGGAACCACCTGTTATACGAACGCATGAAAAAATACAATTTGTCTACCAATTCTATGATCCATTAACAAATTCTAATCTTGCAAACATGGAATATGATTTTGTAATATATCAGAACGGTAAAGAAATACACCGGGACACGGGAAAAAATCAAATTGGCGGCGATTACAGAAATTTTGTTTTTGATAGTGCAGGTTCAATTATTATTAGAATTGAGGGAATACAAAAGACTGGAATTTTGACTGAAGAAAGTGTTACTGTGGGTGGTACAGTTGAAACTCTTGCACAACGAAGTGTTGATTTTACAGCTGTCGTATATGATAATCCAGAAAAATCAACTCATGAAGCTTTTCATGTAAAACCAGCTCAACGACTTGAGATTTACTATGAGTTAATGATATTATTCATTGTTGTTCCAGCTGCATTATTTATTGCAGTGATTTTTTGGATAAAAAAGAAACCAGAATCATCTAAAGGAAAAACATCCAGTTTAAACTAAAGAAATTAAAAAGAAATTAAATTGATTGAACTTTTCTAGTCTACTAGTTCAGTCCAACCTTTTTCGAAGACTGAATTCTTGTAGAGTGGAACTGGTTGTCCTACGGTGAAATCCATTGGTCTCATCCAGAAGATTGCCTTTGTTGGGCAAACTCCGATGCATGCTCCATCAGAGATACATCTTTCTGGGTAAAAGACAAATGCTTTACCTCTCTTCCAGCCTTCAACTGGTTTTACTCTAAGTACATCTGGTCCCAAAGATGTGCATATTTCTACGCATAGTGCGCATCCAATACACATTTGTTCACCGATGTCTGGAATAATTCCTACTGGCATAACAAAACAAAGTACGATTTTGATCTTAATATAACTTGCCCAATATAACGGCGTTTGGCAATTTTATAACACCGTTTGAAAAGTTTTGATCGGAGTTTAATTGAGTTTATTTTCAAACTCAGTCATCCTAAGTTTGCCTGTTGCTTCTTTAACATAAAATGTTGTACCGTGAATAGGTTCCAAGATATGTCTGCCACCAGGAACTAGCACCCACTCACTATCCTTTCTTCTTCCCATTGCACACACAATCACATGAGATTTTACAGAGCTAGCTGCAGTAGATAGTAACATTATTGACGAGTTTACAAATCTAGCAAAATCTTTTTCTTCAAATAAATTATTTAATCCATTTAAAGAATCAATAATGATCAAAAATCTTTCTCGTGATATTATGTCAATTATCTCAGCTAAACTGTTATGATAGTTTTCAAAATTCAAACGATAAATCCTAACTTTAGGATTTTGTTTTACAAGTTTAGCTGTAACATAACCAGAATATAACAAATCAAAATCAAGATAGATAATTTTTCTATCTGATGTTTCAATAATTCTATTTAGAAATTCTGCTTTTACAAATGGATGTGAAAATAAAATTATGTTTGGTGTAGAATCTGAAAATTTGTTTTGTATTTGAGATAGGTCTTCATCTAAAACCATCTCAGGATTTTTATCCAACAATACTTTAGTAAATTACGTATATAATAATGAATTTAAACTCAAAGGATATTACAGATGATTTTCAAACACAAAAAATCTATCTAAATAATGCATCCGTTGGCTTAATGCCAAAAATAGCAATAGATGAAATGAAAGAATTTCTAATTTCTTATAATTCTCTAGGACCAGATTCAAGCAATTCTAAACCAGTTGTTGATGAAATACTGAGAAAAACTCGAAAAACCATTGCAAAAATTGTTAATTGTCAACCTGATGAAATTATCTTAACTCAAAGTACTACTGATGGCATAAATGAAGTAGCAAATGGAATGAATTTTAGTTCAAATTCTAATATTATTATTCGAGATTCATCTCATGAACATCATGCAAATTATTATCCATGGTTAAGATTAAAAAAAAATGTTAAAATTAAAAACCTACCAATAGATGAAAATGGATATTTTGATTTAGATGATTTAGAGAAATCTTTGGATAATAATACCACTCTAGTTGTTCTTAGTCATGCATTATACAACACTGGCTCTATTCTTCCATTAAAAGAGGTTGGAAAAATTTTAGGAGACATTCCTTTCTTTGTAGATTCTGCTCAAACAGTTGGTTGTATTGGTGATTTTGATTTTGCTGAATTGAATAGTAATTTTATGTCATTTAATGGCTCAAAATGGCTTTGTGGCCCAATGGGGACTGGTCTATTTTTTTGTGAAAGAAAATCAAGTGAACTACTTAATCCTACTTACATTGGAGGTGAATCTGCAATGATATATGATGAAACAAATCTTGCTTACAAAGAACTACCTGACAAATTTCAAACAGGATTTCGAAATTATGTTGGTATGGTAGGTCTCTATTATTCTGCCAACTACCTACTACAATATGGTCTTGATAATATTAGAAAAAAGAACATAAATCTTTCAAACTTTTTGATCAAAGAATTAGAGAAAATTAATGGAGTTACTGTTTTAGGCCCAGAGGATCCCAAACAACGAACAAGTATTGTTTCTTTTGTTATAGATAATTTTGATCCAGAATATGTTGTAGAAAAACTAGAAAAACAAGATATTATTCTTGCTGTACGAGAAATAAAGGATAAAAAAATTATCAGAGCTTCCCCACACTTTTACAATACTGATAATGATATCCAAAAAGTAGTAGATGCTATCAAAAAACTATAGATTTTCTTGCTCTTCTATTACCATCATGGTAAGTGTGGATTGAACTTTTCCTATTCTTCTAATTTTGTTAGTTATTATGGAACGTAAATTATCTGCATCATCTGATGTCAATTTTAAGACTATATCATACACACCATACACTCCTTGAACCTCGTATGATATTCCTTCTTCTTTTGATAGGATTTCTTTTACCTCTTTGATAATTGATTCATCTGAACTCAAATCAGAATTTAGTAAAACATACGCAGTAGGCACATCAGCAGATTTCATTGAAGAGTATTTAACTTTTCATAACTCAAAAATTGATTAATCACTATTCATACAAAGTACTGTGCCACTTGTAGATCTGACATTAACGGTTTCTAATAATCTTCCAAACTTTCCCGGTTCTCCAAAACCCCAATTCATTTCTTGGAATAATATTGATGAAGATGAATACAACTTAGAATTACTTTTTCTAAGTTCACATTCTGGAACGCATATAGACGCTCCTTTTCATTTTATAAAAACTGGAAAAAAAATACATCAGATCCCTATTTCTAGATTAAAAAGAAAAACACACCTAATCAAATTTAAAAAAACAAAAAATCAAGGAATTTCTAAATCTGATATTGTTTTACATGAAAAAAAATTTGGTAAAATCGAAAATAATTCCTCAGTAATTATCTATACGGGTTGGCAAAAAAATATTTCAAAAAAATATTATTTTCTTGAGAATCCTGGATTAACAATCAGTGCTGCAAACTATCTTGTTTCAAAGAAGATAAATCTAGTAGGAATAGACTCTCCAAGTATTGATTTAGGAAAGGATTCTAATTTTAGTGTCCATAAAATTTTATCTAAAAATAATATTTTGATTGTAGAAAATTTAGCTAATCTAAATAAAATAAAAAAATCTATTTTTGAATTGACCGTACTACCATTAAAATTACATAATGCTACTGGCTCTCCTGTTAGAGCAATAGCCAGTTATTGAGCAAAATGAAATCTATTTTGCTTATAATTCTTAGATAGTTTTCCTGTTATTGGAATCTTATTTCCACAAAACTTGCATTGATTGTTTTTATCAAGATTCCATTCTTCAATATCAAAACCAAATCTTTTTACTGCAATATTATTACATTCTGAACAATACGTATGTTCTAATGGATGTCCAGGGACATTTCCAAGATATGCATACTTTAGACCAATATCTTTTGCAATTTTGTGATGTTTCTCTAAAATTGGTATTGGAGTAGAGTCAAACTCCATCATTTTGTAGTCTGGATGAAATCTAAGAAAATGAATTGGCATTTCTGGACCAAACTCATCGTATACAAACTTGCAAAGTTTCTTTGCATGTTCTAAACTCTCTCCAACTTGAGGAACTATAAGATCAGTAATCTCAACATGTATGTCTGTTTTATCTCTAATCTCTACTAGTGTATCAAATATTGGTTGAGGATCAGGTACTCCAATGTATTTTTTGAGAAAATCAGGTTCACCACTTCCTTTAAAATCAACTGTTATAGCATCAAGAAACTTGCCCATCATATTCACAGATTCTGGCGTATCATATCCATTTGAAACGAAAATGTTGAAGATATTTTTTTGATGAGCAAGTATTCCACAATCTTTAGCGAATTCAATAAAGATTGATGGTTCATTGTAAGTATAGGCAATTCCCTCAGCATTATTTCTGATTGCTGTATCGACTACTTGTTCAGGAGTCATATCTTCACCTACTATTTTTCGTCTTTGACTAATATCGTAATTCTGACAATATTTGCATAACCAATTACAACCAGTTGTCGCAATTGAAAAAATCTTAGAACCTGGACGATAATGAGTAACAGGTTTTTTCTCTATTGGATCAACATGCCCAGCAATCACTTTTCCATACACAAATAAATTTAATTTGCCATTTTGATTTCCCCTGATTCCACATAGGCCAATTTGACCATCACCAATCTCACAATATCTAGCACATGCAGTACACTTGACTTTACTGTTTGGTAGTTGCTCATACAACTCAGCTTCTCTTCCTACCATCAGGTAACATGCACATTTTTCACATATAAGATGACACTTTTTTCGCAATCCTAAAAATATAGATCAAATTATTCTTTGGTATGAGCAAGGCCGGAAATGTTTGGAGAAAAGTTCATGGAAAAATTACAAAGAAACCAACTAACTTTTCATGGATAATTGAAAATTCTCTTGCTGGTTCTGGCATGCCTACAAGCTTTGATGAATTTGATTGGGTTCTCAAACAAGGCGTAAAATCAGTTGTTACCATGACAGAAGACGCACTTCCAGAAAAATGGGTTGAAAACATTGGATATCTTCATGTTCCGACACAAGATCTTACAGCTCCAGAAGTTGAAGATATTGATACTGCAGTTGATTTTATTAATGAAAAAATAACTAATAATGAATCTGTAATGGTTCATTGTGCTGCAGGTCTAGGAAGAGCAGGAACAATTCTTGCATGTTACTTTGTAAAACATCATAAAATATCTGCAAAAAATGCTATAGAAAAAATAAGAAAAGAAAGACCAGGTTCTATCCAATCAGAAATACAAGAAATTACAATTAAATTATATGAAAAACAT
This sequence comes from Nitrosopumilaceae archaeon, assembly GCA_033722055.1. GTDB lineage: Archaea > Thermoproteota > Nitrososphaeria > Nitrososphaerales > Nitrosopumilaceae > CAYWRD01. Next base: position 92 of record JAWVZS010000003.1, on the reverse strand, counting down.
GTAAGAAATTAGTCTGAAACTTCAGATACTAATTTCCCATCTGCTACACTAATTTTGATTGTTTTGTTGTCTTGGAAAATTAATGTAAGTTG
>JAWVZS010000002.1:0-19009 GCA_033722055.1 Nitrosopumilaceae archaeon | reverse complement strand
GGTATTTATTGATGAAAACGATGATGTTGTAGCATTCACTGGCACATCAAGTGAATCATTTTCTTCAGAGACGCGAGACTTTGAGTCAGTTGATGTTTTTACATCATGGAACGAAAAATCTAGAACAGACAGAAAAATGAAAGACTTTGAAAAATTATGGGCAAATGAAACAAATCATGTTCAGGTTTATGATTTCATGTATGCAGCAGAACATAATTTACTAAAATATTCTGCAGAATGGGCAATTAATGTTTAAAATTCTATTTTAGATTTGTTTTCATAGAAATTCATTTTATTAATTTTATAATAAATCACTTCACCACGTCGTTCAATTACTGCTACAACAGGCTCTTTTCCCATCTGAGTAATTTGTTCAACAGTTTTCTGCAAATTACCCATTTTTTCCGTGTGACCTTCATTTAATCCAAATATTAGAAATTTGGCTCCTTTTTCTCCAAAGTGTCCTCGTTCATACACTCTAAAGTCAGAACCAAAGCCAAAACCATCTTTTACAACATATCCACGGTTTCTAAGATCCCGATATATGAGAAATTTAGTTAGAATTTCAGGATCATTTTTTTGTGCAACATCCATCATTTCATTAAAAGTGATTTTTTTCTTAGTTTTTTTCAATACTAATCTATCTGTATAAAGAAGATACAAAGACTCGAATGATTTTAAAAAATATCCATTTTTTTCTTGCTCGCCAAATCCCTTTAGTTTTAATTCTTGAATCATTTCTTCATTCGAAATTTTAGTTTGATCTGAGATTAAACTACCTTCAACTAGCGGGGTTTCTTCCATGTTGATGTGAAAACCATTGGTTTTCAATATAAGCATTGGAAAATGAGTGTAAATTACGGCTAACCGTTAAAATATGGGACTTTAGGGCTTTGTTAACATGCACGGAGCCAATTACCGACAGTGCAAAGGACAGCCATTTACTAGAAAAGAGTACATCAAGGGTAAACCACAACCAAAGATTGCAAAATTTCATGGTGGCAAAAGAGGAGATTATGATTATTGTGTTCAATTATTGATTAATGAAAAAGTTCAGATCAGACATATGGCAATAGAAGCATGTAGACTTGCTGCCAATAAAGCATTAGAAAAAACTACAGGTGAAACAGGTTATTTTTCCAGATTACGAATTTATCCACATAATCTTTTAAGAGAAAATAAAATGATTGCAACTGCTGGAGCAGACAGACTCCAAGAAGGAATGAGAAGAGCATGGGGAAAAGCGGTAAGTCTTGCAGCTAGAGTAAAGCAAGGACAGTGTATTATGGAAATGCACGTAAATGCTCAACATGTAGAACAAGCAAAAAAAGCTCTTAAAGGTGCATGTGTAAAACTTCCAGGATCACCTACAATCAAAGTAATTCCTTTGAAAAAATCAAAGGCATAGATTTTCCAATTCGGATTTTCTGTTCTGTATAATTTCTAAAAACTCATCAAACTCTTCTTTAGTAGGTTCTCGATTTAAGATACGCTTGCTTTGATAATAAAATGAATTGTACAAGCGTCCAATCAATATTCCAAATGTAAATTCCTTGGAATTTTCTAGTCCAGAAAGTGTTTGAAAGATTTGCTTAATTTCATCTTTGTTAGAAATTGTCTCTTCTATTTTCTGTTGAATTTTTTCATAGAGTTTTTCATTCATGATAATATTAGTAAAAAAATAGTTAAAAACAGTTTAATATCCAAATCCTGACTGGTAGAATTGTCGCAGTCGTAGTATAGTTTGGTTATTATGCGAGCTTGCCAAGTTCGTGGCCCGGGTTCAAATCCCGGCGACTGCACCATTAATTTTCAGTTTTCGAAATACCTTTCATAATAATATCTAAAGCGTTTTCTGCTTTTTCTGGTCGGGGCAGTTGAACCATAAAGACATTGTCTTTTCCATAATTTGATCTAGGAGAAGACAATGCAAGCATGGATGTTTTTGCTAAACATTCAAAGAAAAACAAATCTTTGTTTGCATTGATAATATATTTTTCAACAAAACCACCTTGCGAAAATGTTAATGTTATCTCTACAAATACATGACCTAAACCATCATGTAATATATTCAAATCCGTATTAATTGCTAAGGGTTTTCCTGCAACCTTTTTCATTATCTCATCAAATTTTTTCTCATCTAAAGTAATACAAGGAACTTCTTTTCCTTCAAAATCAAACGTAGTAACTCCATCATGAGCTTGTTCTAATAATTTTTTTAACTCATCAGACATTTTCTTTTTCCTGTAATCTTGGAACAATTTTGTCACTGGCTTTGACTAAAAATGGTGAGATAAACGCAGTAACTATAGAGATTATACCAATCAATGGGAACAAGAATGCACTGACTGCTCCAATATCCACACCTGCCTTCACAATAACAATTGAAAATTCTCCTCTAGGAGACGCTAAAGCAAATGCAGAACGAAGTGATTTTCCTCTTTTTTGACGGAATAGAAAGTTTCCCAACATATTTCCGCCAAATTTCATTCCAGTAGCGACGGCAATCAATACAATTGCAATGAAAATATAATTTTGGAGTTGGGAGACATCCATCAATGCACCAACAGATATGAAAAATATTGCAACAAACATATCTTTAATTGGGCTTGAAAGTAATTTAGATACCTCAGAGGATTTTGATTCAGCAACCAATACACCTGCCAAAAATGCACCTATGGCAACTGAAAGTCCTACAATATTTGCAAGTAAAGCATAACCAAAGCACACTCCTAAAACACTTAACAAAAGAATTTCTCTATGCTCTGCTGCGGCTACACGATCAATTAATGGTGGTATTATTCTAGTTCCTATAGTAAAGGTACCAACAATCAATCCTGCCGCAACAAGAACAATTACAACTACACTTTCAACCGACACTGAACCAACGAGTGCAATTGATTGTAATGATGAAATCAAAATAACTGCAATAACGTCTTCTACAATTAAAATACCCAACACCAGAATAGATGATTCTTTTTTGATCCTACCCATATCCTCAAATATTTTGACAATTATAGCAGTACTTGAAATAGAAAGTGCTGCAGAAATAAACAGTGCATCCATAAAGCTCATACCAAACGCAGTAGCAGCATAAAATACTGCACCTAATGTCGAAAACAGACCAATAGTTCCTACACCAACTGCGACTCTCCCTATACTTCGGATTTTAGCATATGGAAATTCTATTCCAATTACAAAAAGTAACAAAATGACACCAATTTCAGCAAACAAGTTTAATGCAGAAATATCAGATAAAATTCCAACTCCTTCCAAAACATCTGATGATGGACCTCCTTCAGGTAAAACCCAAGACCAAAGAGGAGATAAAGGTCCAATTAACATTCCTGCAAAGAGATAACCGATGATCAATGGCTGTTTAATTTTAAAGAAAGCCAAAGTAACAATAGCCCCAATAATCATGATAAATGCTAAATCCGTTACAAAGGTAGTATGTGGAAGTTCAGGAGTTACCTGTTCAATAAGATTTGAAACTGTTTGATTAAGCGTGCTTTGAAATTGACCAGAATTAATTTGCAAAGCAAGATTTTGCATATCGGCGATAGGGAATTTTCTTTTAAATTAGTTGTGTAAAGTAGGAATTTTGTGATGCTTTGAAATTTTATACAGATGATTTCATTACGAATATTCATACAATGAGCAGAATGATGATAAGGTCAACTGAATCACCCATGTAGAGATATGACCTGGGGTATCTGACTGCATTATTGGTAACGTGACAATTACCTTGCTATTAATAGTACGGTATTGGTACCGTACTTATGATTAGATGTGAATATTGTACAAAAGGCTTTGTTGAAACACACACAGGCCTGGCAGAAAAAACATTTCATGAGTTGCTTCATGATCCAGAAGTTGTCAATAAGTAACTCTTTACATTTTTTATTTTTGACCTAACTTTTTTAACGTAAGTTTTTTCATGTCATGAACATGGCCGCTAAAACTAAAACAAAGAAAACAACAAAAGCCACAAAGACTACCAGTAAAAAAACTAAATCCGTAAGAGAACCAACTCCAGCAGCAGTACTAAAGAAAGTAGCTACAGTTTCAGATTCAACAAAAGCACTTCAAAAAGAAATTAAATCAATGTCAAAAATTTTTGCAGACAATCAAAAGGTGCTCATATCAATGAAAGGAATGATGGATACATTAACATCAACGCTGGAAAATATTAACAAACAATCAAAGCAGATTAACTTACTCGAAGATGACACTCAAAAACTATATGCAGGGCTAAATCAACTACGATCTCAGTCCAATCTTATTACAAAAATAAATGATCAGACTGCAAAATTACAAGAAGAAGTAAACAAAGCAGCTGAATTAAAGTCTCCAAAAAGTCAGGAATTGACTCAGAAAGTAGAAGACAGTATGAATTCAATTAAGAATAATTCACAAATGATAATCAAGATTGCTCAGCGAATTGATGAAGTACGAGATGATTTAAGAAAAGTTTCTGGAAAAACAGATTCATTTTTAGAAATCAGTACTGAAATTGATGGATTAAAGAAAAGCATTGACGAAATATCAGGAAAAACAGGGAAAATAGAATCTACATCACAAGTAGTAGACAGTCTAAAAGATGAATTAGAAAAAATAGAACAAAAAGCACAGACAACGTCTGATCTTAGCTCAGAACTAGATGCTATCAAAGTAACTATAGATTCAATTTCTACCAAAGCATCAAAAATAGACTCGTTGAGTGGCGTGATTGATGGACTAAAACAACAATTTGAGACAGTATCTGCAAAGGCTGCAGAAGCAAATAATTTGAGTTCAGAATCAATCAAGGAAGTTTCAGGAAAAATAGACAAAATAGAAGATGAGCTTTCAGCATTGTCAAAAAGAGCAGACTCTACGGCATATGTGGGTGAAGGATTAAAATCAGTTCAAGAAGACTTTGCAGGATTCAAACAAAACGTATATGATAAAACAAACAGCATTGAACAAAAAATTTCAACTGTTAATGATATGCTAAAAAGACAAGACGCATCAACTGCAGAGTTTCATAAAAAAACAGACAAAGTTTTCCAAGAATTACAATCAGTAAAAAATGTCACAAACAAATCAACAAGTGATACATCAAAGGAAATGATGGCTTTGCTAAAACTATCTGAGTATCAATCGAACATCAGAATGAATGCTGAATCAAAATATGGCGAACTAAAAGACCTTGAAAATATGGCAGAGCAAACATCAGATATTGTGAATTTGTTTGATAAAGTATCAATTGAAGCAAATGAAAAAATTCCTTTACCTCATGAAGTAAGACAGTGGGCAGTAAGCAAAATACTAGACTGTGCCGATAGGTGGGAAATTAGATTCAGTGATGTATTTTCCATTCTACTAAACAAGATTGGAAGAGACATGTTAAAAGAAGCAATTAGAGTAAAGCAAGTAAGAGACATTTACGGAATAAGAGCAGTTGACGAAATTAGGAAAGAACTGAATATTTCCTAAACTCCATCTAATTCGGATTCTTTTAGTTGGTCTTTCTTTCTTTTTAGTGCAGCAAATATTCCTAATATTGCTGCAATCCAAATTGAACTAAATATCATATTAGATACGCTGACATACATGTATGGTGTAGCGTCCATTATGTTTTCTTTAACAAGATTTGCTCTAACATTCATATCAAGCATACCAGTATGATATGCAGAACTATCTTTTGGTACTGCAGAAATTTTTTCCAAGCTTGCAGTCATAGAAGCCACATCATCAGATATTCTTTGAAAATTAGTTGATTCTGTAGGGAACAACCATACAGGATTTTTGTTCTCAGGTAATTTTTCCATTATCATATCCAAGTCTTGTTGAATTGCAGTAAGATGTCCTTGTAGTACAATAGGATCAGAAGAGCCAATTATTCCATCTAAATGACCACGAATTCTATCTAGCGGATAGATATCATCGTTGTAACCTTGTATGGCCATAAAGGCTCCAAATACAATGATTGCTAACATACCAATCATTGCAATTTTATAGATTGTATTTGCCATCTTCTCTTCCTTAGTATATACACGATTTTCACGCGATTTATTTCTTTTAAACCTAGAGTGAGACAGGCTAAGATAGGCAATATAGAAGAAGCCCAGAACTTGGATTCCAATAATAGGAACAAAAATAGGGTTATTGCTAAAAATAGAAATCATAATTCCCATTAATCCATAAATTCCAAAAAACAACTCAAGAAGAGTTACTTTAGAGAAAGGCAGATTGTAAGCATTATTCTTCCAGTCATCCCTATTCTTTAAGGTGCCATATTTTGGAGTCCTAAGAAATTCGTTTTTCTTTCCCAGTATGGCATCAAATACTGCAACAGTATTATTCACAGAAAGACCAGCATTGTATATTAAAAGAGCAGGCAAAACTTTGGCTTTTGATTTCCAGGATTTATTGTAGACTTTTTGAATAATCATCAAGTATGCTCCAGGTCCCATTGCAAGATATGCAGCAATTGTAAGTGCAGGAATAAAGCTAACAACATAAAGATTAATGTCAGCTGCCAATAAAATCGGCAACGCCAGAAACTGTATTAACATAAAAGGATAAACAATGTGACGAGTAAGTTGCACAAATGCTTGGATTTTTGTTGTAACTGCAATTTTTCGTTTTATAATTATGTCTGATAGTAATTTTAGTGCACATTGAATAGAGCCTTTGGCCCAACGAAATTGCTGTCTTTTTGCAGCATTCATTTGTACTGGAAGTTCTGCATTAACTACAACATCTGGTAAAAATACACATTTCCAACCTTTCATTTGGGCACGGTAGCTTAGATCAAGATCCTCAACCAGTGTAGCAGTATGCCAACCTCCTGCATCATCAATGCATTCTTTTCTCCAGATTCCAGCAGTTCCATTAAAATTCATATACAAATGTGAATTGCTTTTTGCTTTCTGTTCAATTAAGAAATGAAAATCAAGACTTAGGGCTTGTGCTTGTGTAATAGCAGAATAATTTTCATTTACATGTCCCCACCTACATTGAACGAGTCCTATTTTGGGTTCAGAAAAATACGGGATGGCTTTCTTTAGGAACCATTTAGGAGGGATAAAATCAGCATCAAATATTGCTACAAAGTCTGTATTGGTAGATTTCATTGCATATTTGAGAGAGCCTGCCTTGTATCCATTACGAGTTCCACGGCGTATATGTTCAATATCAAATCCCTGTTTCTTGTAATCATGAACTAAATTCCTCATTAAATCTACAGTGTCATCATCTGAATCATCAAGTACCATTATCCTCATCTTATCTTTAGGATAATCCATTGCACATACTGCATCAATCAATCGTTTTGCAACATACTTTTCGTTATAGAGTGGAAGTTGAATTGTAATTGTCGGAGTTCCCAAATCCAAAAAGGAAGGCAAATCCTTTCTTCTTGTTGAAAGATATGCAAGATAATAGAAATTGCAAGTATATGCAGTAATCAAAATGGCAGATAAAATAAAGAGATCAAATACAAATTGGGTGAAAGGATTTCCAGCCATTCCCTATCCTTTCAGAATAAACAATCGCTATTTATATTTGCGAATTTCGGTTATGATTTTTGCTCAAATATTTTGATTGCTTGTGGTGGACATACACCCTCACAGGCAAGACAAAAGATACAATCAGGTTCTTTTGACATGAGTGGTTTTTTCTCAGAGGCAGGATTGCCTGGAGTATCAAACCACTCGTATACAGCTACAGGACATGCATCTATACATGCACCATCTGCAATACAAATATCAAAGTCAACGGAAACAAACTCACCCCATACACCCATAACTTGATTGTCTTCTCCTTTTCGACCCCAAGTTTTGATGGTGTGATCACCTGCATTATAGGGCTTTGTGGAAGGCATCTTTGATTTGTAATCAACATCAATTGGTCCTGGTTTTGCTCCATCTGGAACTTCCATTTCATCAGAATCAGCATCTGCAGTTGTTTCTGTCTGTCCTTCTGGTTTTGGTGCTTTTGGTTTTGGTTTTGCGTTGGGAACAATTTTAGCTAAAGGTGTTAACTCTTCTAGTTTTTGCATTGCCTCTGCTTCAGAAATTTTTTCTGTTTTTACAAGTGATTCAATCATCTTGTCTGCAAGAATAGTATTTCTTAGAATAGTATCAATGATCATTTTTGCAAAATGGTCTGCCTTCTTTCTATAATCTTTGACCCATTGCGGATCACCGAATTTTTCAATAGGGAATATCTGATAAATAATATCTACAACCTCACCAGTAACAATTTCTACGGTAATGGAAAGTTCAACTTCTTCATAGCCTTTAGCATCAGGATCATCCATGTTTCTCTCAGTCCATTTGTATGTAGCATAGATTCTATCTGCATACATATCCATCTCAAATGTTTTTTTAAGACCGTCATGTACTGATTTAATTTGCGCAGGATCTTCAAGTTTGATTGGTAATCGATAAAGACCTAGTTTGAATCCATGTAAAGGATAGACGCCTCTTTTTGCAGTAGGTGCCTCCATTGACCAAACTCGATCTTTTAGAAGTAGTGACATTATGGTGAATAATTTGATTTTATTTAAAAAGGTTATCTACCTGAATGAAGCAATTGATCTAAATTCAATGATTTTTAAGGAAAAGGCGAGGGTGAGAAATGATTGAAACTACGTACGGTAGCAGTAATCAGCAAATTTGGTTCAAAAGAGTCAGAAGATACTGCTAGAAAAGTAGCAAAGAAATTTTTGTCAAGAAAGGCCAAAGTGTTTACTATCTCTCCTGTGGACGTAGAAGGTGCAAAAAAAGTAGATTCAATTCAGGATTTAAAAAAAGAAAAGTTAGACTTGGCAGTTACTCTTGGAGGGGACGGAACCACTCTTAGAACGCTCAGGCACCTAGACAATGAAACGCCAGTACTAACTATCAATGTTGGAGGAAACCGTGGGATATTATCTGAGATCACAATAGATGAATTTGATTCGGCAATAGATCAAATAGAATCAGGGAAAATAATCTGGGAAAAGCGTACCAGAGTAGTTGCCTCCTGCGGTGGAGAAGAATTTCCCCCAGCACTTAATGAAATTTTCATTACAAGAAAAAACCTAACTAAAACTGCAGAAATTGAAATTAAATTTCAAAACGATACTGTAAAACAGAAAATGGATGGAGTGATAATTGCCACACCAAGTGGCTCTACAGGACATTCATTTTCACTTGGCGGTCCTATTCTTCATGAGAGTTTGGACGTTTTGATCATAACACCAGTAGCTCCAGTGTATAGACTAGAGTCAATTGTTGTACCAGATGAGAAAATTGAGATAATTGCATCTCATGATTGTAGTATTGTGATGGATGCACAAGTAATCAAATCAGCAACTTTTGGTGAACCAATAGTTATCAAAAAGTACAAAAAGCCCGCTGTTTTTGTTAGATTAAAGAAGCGTGGATTAAGACAGATGAGTAAACTTGGATTTTAGAATTTTAGATGCAAGTGCATTCTATGCAGGAGTGCCTTTTAGATCATCAAGTGATTGTTATACTACTTCATTAGTGTTTGATGAGATAAGACACATCAAAAAAAATGATGGGTCAATTGACACACTACTAGAAACTAACAGATTAAAAATTATGGATGCAGGAAATGATTCAAAAAACAAAGCAGTAAAAGCTTCCAAAGAAACCGGCGACTTTCAGCAATTATCAAAACAAGACATATCACTTATCGCATTAGGAATAGAATTGAATGGAGAGATAATTACAGATGATTTTGCAATTTCTAATGTGGCAAGAAATTTAGGAATAAAAGTATCATCTGTCATGACAAACGGAATACAAGATGTTGGAAAGTGGGTACATTATTGCCCAGGATGTAGAACAAATCATACCACTGGAAAAGAGTGTCCAATGTGTGGTACAGAGTTAAAGCGAAAACTACTCAAAAATGAATCATCATCAGTTCCACAATAAACAATTAAGAATCGTGAAGTGTTTTTTGATTTGATGTTTTGAGGTATTTACTTTTTGTATCCAACATTTTCTTTATTTTTTCTGCGCGCATTCGTCCCAATCCCTCAACTTTTCCTAAATCACTAGTAGTGGCAGACAAAACATTAAGTGGTGTACCAAATTTTTCAAGCATTCGGATTGCAAGTTTTTCTCCAACACCTGGAAGACTGCATAGAACAGACAGTTGTTGTCTTTGCAAGTCAGTAGATTTTTTAATTTTTTTTAAGAATGGCCCCTTTGTAGCTTCTTTTTTTGTGCAAAGAGAAATTAACAATTTTGCAGTATGTTCTGCACTTGGTGTTGGAATTATTGGTATTTTAAAATCAAGAGCAACTTTAGAAACAGCACCATAAAAAATCAAAGGATTATCAATTATTTCTTCAATTTCATCGACATTTCCTTCCATCAAAACAATCGGATATTGAAAATGTTCTTTTAATCTAGAACACTGATCAAATAAACGTCCATCAAATACAGATGACATCATATCGTGAATACTTTTTCGTTCAACAACAGTCTCGGGCGCAACGATATAATCACCTACAGGGAGTGATTTCATCTCCAAGTTTAGTCCGATAGATTTTAGGAGATCAGGAATGCCGCTTTTTCGCTCACGTTCATCTACAATAATTCTAAGATCTTCTAACTTCACGATATAACTTTGAAGAATTTGTTAATATCTTATTGGATATTAGTTGTTAGGTTGTTGTTGAGAAGTTGAATTCGATGGTTTTGTTCCACTTGAAGAAGATGCACCTTTCATCATTTCATTGAGTTTTTGTTCATGTTCTTTCATACTAGCTTCAATTCGTGCTTTTTGTTTTTCAAGAACAGAAGATCTTGTTTTAGCGAGTTCTTGTTTTTCTTCTAGTTCGGAGATCAGATCTGCTTTTTTTGCTTTGATCAATATTGAGCCGGCGTGCTTATAGACAGGATCATCATCGGATGCTTTTTTCAATTCTTCTAATGCCTTTTCAGATTCGAGTTTTTCCATTTCAACTTGTTGTTTTTGAGCCATAATGGATTGCAAATTTTGTTGATCTTGTTGCATTTTCATTAATTGTTCTTGAAGCCAAGGTGGCATTTGTTGTCCCGATGACATGATGAGAGTAAACTTTTGTTTTTATTATACCTTTACTGATTCGATCGAATCATTACTTGCTTGTATTAGTCGTAATGTTGAATTCAGATTAGCTCTTAGATGAGATAGTTGATCTGACTCGATTAAGATTTTGATTTTTTTATCAAATTTGATTTGAGTTTTTGTGGGATTTTCAGGATAAAATTCATTGTCAGTGTTTATTGAATCAAAAATTGCTTTTGTATTTTCTTTAGCATCTACAATAATTTTTGCATTATAGTTTAACGTCATATGCAGTTCCAGCAATTTTGAAAGAGCATTTTTTACATGACCATATACCTACAGCGTCTCTTGTGAATTGTTTAGAGCCGCATTCAGGACAAGTTCTTTTTTCTTTTAGGAGGTTGTGTATCTGAGTATATTGTTTTCTAGGCTTAATTCCATATCTTGCACCCAAACCTTTCAATGACTTTTTCTTGGCCATTTTAGCTTCTGCCCTCAGCAACTTGTTTTAAGGTTTCTCTGATTTTTGCACCTATTTTGACTGACATTTCACCACAGGAAACAACTTCATCTAAAGTAAATCCATCATATCCGCCTTTTTGCAAAGCACAGATATTTCCATTAGAGTCGGTGGTAATTGTAATTCTAGCATCCATTACTTCCCATTCATCTTCATTAGGATCAACGACAATGTGTTTGCCAATCTTTCCCATAGTAACAGATACTGGAATGGTAGTAACTGGGACATCAGATTCTTGTCCTTCAACTAAAGTAGGTACATCATCTTTCATTTCCCATTTGGGAGTCTTTGATGAAAGAATAGCAGCTGTTGTTGCATAAGAACACGTATCAAATAGATTACCATCATAATCAACAACTACATTATCTGCAAATACACCCACAACTGATTTGTCTTTTTCAATGACTAGTTGGGAAAGATCAATCATTTTACTTTCTCTAATTCCTCTATCTACAACTCTTGCTAGCTCAATCACATCTTCACCTGGAGGGCCTGTCTCAACAGTTGGATGAGATAATGGGAGTAATTCTGCAGTACAAATGAAAATTCCTTTGTCACCTGTATCGGGGAAAGGTCTGTCAGGTTGAACCTTGACACCACAAATTACTTCGCTATCTCCAAGTCTTACTCTTGCAGAGCCATCTGCTTTTGGGATAACATTTGTTTCTACTGTAATTTTTCTTGGTTCATCTAATGCTCTACCATCAAGTCTTTGTCCAGACTCTAATAGTTCCAAAATTTTTGATTTTTTTAGTTTATCAATAATTGTTGCTGATGTCATTTATTGTCCATCTCCATTTCCAAAATATTTGTCAGTGAGTGCTTTTTTCTGCAAATCATAAACTAACTTACAACCATTAATGCCAGTCTCAAGACATTTTTTGAATTCGTCTTGGCTTAGTACTCCATCTAATTGTAATAGTGTAATTTTATTCAAGTTTGGCATATAACCAATTGGCATGTCAGCCTGTCCTGCTTGATCTTCTTCGTTATTAACATCTAAAATGATAGTATCTGCTACTTTCCCAGCAGCGCATGCAGAGACCATATCTCTCATTGGAATTCCTGCGTCTGCTAAAGCAACAGATGCTGCATCTAATGCAGCACATCTAGTTCCGCCATCGGCTTGTAGAACTTCCAAAAAGACATCTACAACTGTTCGTGGAAATTTATCTAAAATAACTGCAGGTTCTAATGCTTCTTTGATTACTTTGGAAATTTCAATTTCTCTTCTTGATGGTGCGGGATTTTTTCTTTCACCAACAGAAAATGGTTCCATATGATAACGACATCTTAGAATTCCAGTATCAGTACTTGACATATGTTTTGGATGAACATCACGTGGTCCAAATACGCCAGCTAGAATTTTGTTTTCGCCAAATTCAACATATGCTGAGCCATCAGCATTTTTTAAAACTCCGGCTTTGATGGTAATTTTTCTTGGTTCATCTACCTTACGTCCATCAGAACGAATTCCATTCTCATCTAGTAAAACTACGTCTGTATCTCTTCCACCCATTATTATTCACCTTTTGATTCTAACATTTCTTTCACTTTATCAGTCAAATTTGCCACATGTGCTTGTTCGTCTATCATTTGAATGGCTTTTTTGGCCTTTAATAATCCCTCTGGATTATCACAAGTAACTACAACCCACCCATTTTGGCCAATAGTAATTGTTGCTTCTGTGGCCATTTCTATTGTCTGAATCATAGTGCCTCGTTTACCAATTAATCGTGGGACCTTACTTGCAGATATCTCAACTAGTTCACCAGATTCTATTTTACCCAAATCTCTATCAGAAATAGTCAATAAAGGATCACGGGTTCGATCAAAATTAGCAATTCGTGCTGCAACAAGATCACCAGTATCTAGTTTTGATGTAAGCTCATCAGCAAATGCTGAAAAATCGCGTCCAAAAACATCTTGAGCTGGCAAAAACCCAACATAGACTGAATTAATATCCAATTCCCAAGACAATGATGTGTGGGACTGAACTTTACCAATTACCATATCGTTGATTTTTGGAATGTATTTTCCAGTAAGTGGGATAACACGAACAGAATCATCATAAATTTCAGAGATTCCTATCGTTGTAGCAATAATTAATTTTCCATCAAGAATAGTATTTTGTTCTGGTCTGTAGGGACCTGTTGTAATTACATCGCCTGGTATAACATATTTTCTCTTAGTATCCATTATGATTTTACCTCAACTGTAGCACTACCTTTAGTAATAGAGCCTAATCTATCTATCACGTTTGGCCTTGCCGCAGCGGGTATTTCAAGTATTGCTTTTAGAGAACCATTTGTTTGCCATTCTTCTGTTTTAAGAGAACCAACTGATTTCAAAACAGAATAAGACTGTGCTGCATACTGAGCTGGTACAACAATCTCAAGTTGAAGATTTTCTGATTTCAAGGCAATTATGCTTCGTAGTTTGTCAACAATATCTTTGACTTGCTCATCTACTCCCTTGTGGGGATCGACTGATATCCTTGCATCTTTCATTGCTTGTTCTATTCGAAGTGGCGGATGTGGAAGATGAGAACGTGGATCTACATATGTTTTTGATATGTAAGAGACAAGTTGTTTTTTCTTTTCTTCAACCATTTTTCGTCGTTGATCAGTTGTGAGGTTAAGTTCTCCTTTTTGCATAATGATTTTTGCAATCTCAGTTTCATCTTCTGTCTTGAATGCTTTTTGTAGTTTGTCAGTAGATGCTCTAGTTCCTTTACTGGAATCAGTGTAAATTTCATCAGAAACCAAAATTGATGAGATATCTTTTTTCTTTCCCAGCTTATAATCAAGTGCAGGATCAGGCTTTACCAAAATTTCAAATTTTTCGCCCTCAAAAGAATATCTTACCACTGTAACGTCGGCCATTTTTCTAAGGTAGTGTATGATAGTTCGGTATTTATCTATACGTAAAACTCGCTAGATTTTTATGTGGACTTTGAAATTTTTCAACTAAGATTTGTCTTCTTTAGAGATACTTAGCAAAGATGATCAGAAAATGTCAATTAAGATCAAAGGGGTTCCCTTACAATATGCTAATGCACTTAGAAGAATTTGTCTAAACGGTGTTCCTATTTTTGCAGTAGATACGGTAGATATTATTGAAAATTCATCTGTTTTAGCTGATGAAGGATTAGCTCATAGATTAGGCCTAATACCACTCAAAACTGATCTGTCAAGGTTCAATGAACCTACAAAATGTGATTGTCAAAGTGAAACAGGATGTACAAATTGCAGAGTAATGTTAGTTTTAGATTCAGGGGATTCTGATACGACTAGAACTGTCATGTCAGGAGAATTATCCTCAGAGGATGATTCAATCAAACCAATATCAGACAATATTCCAATAGTAGAGTTAGCTCCTGGACAAAAAGTAAAGGTAGAATGTTATGCTAGATTAGGACGTGGAAGTGAACATGCAAAGTGGAATGCCTCAAACGTATCTGTTCTTGTTGAAACAGAAAAAGACGATGAAAGGATTCTCAATATAGAATCAACAGGTTCTTTGAAACCAGAGCAAATTGTACTAGCAGGGGTAGAAGAATTAGGAAATCGCCTTAATGAATTCAAAGGCATGGTTGAGCAGTTAAAGTAAGCACAAACAATCATACATATTATATTTGGGTTTTAAACCGCATTATTCACATGACTAATCAAGTTGTCTTACAGATGGCAAAAGATCTCAAAAAAGCATCAAAGAAAAATGATGCACCTATATGGGCAAAATTAGCCGAATATGCTTTGAAACCATCACAAGCACGAATATCAGTCAATGTAAACAGATTAGATCGAAATACTAAAGATAATGACATAGTAGCAGTTCCTGGTAAAGTTCTTGGAACAGGCAATATTTCTCATAAAATTACTCTTTGCTCATTTTCAATTTCAAAATCCGCTGCAACCAAAATTCTAGATGCAGGTGGAAAGATTGTAAATTATTCTGAATTGATAGAAAAAACACCTTCAGGAAAAGGAGTGGTATTAATTGGCTAAACAAGAGACAGTAATATCTACTGACAAACCAATAGTAATTGATGCAACAGACCACATTGCAGGAAGATTAGCATCAAATGTAGCAAAGCTGCTCAGACAAGGAAACCGTGTATCAATAGTAAATTGTGATAAAATCATGATTAGTGGAACTAGAGCAAACATCATAAAAGAATACAGAGAATTTCTTGAAATTTCCAGCATACTTCATCCAAAACACGGACCATATCACCCTAGAAGACCAGATACAATTATGAAAAGAATGGTTCGTGGAATGCTACCAAAAAAGAAACCATCAGGGATTGAAGCACATAAAAAACTAAGAACATACATTGGTGTTCCAAAGGAATTAAAATCACTAGAAAAGAAACAATTTGATAAGGCAATGATAACAAGATCTGCATCAAACTACACAACCATGGCAGATCTAGGAAGAACAATAGGATGGACTGAGTAATGACGACACCAAAAACTGAAATCTATTTTGCAACAAGAAAAACTGCTAGTGCACATGTGTACATTACTAAAGGTAAAGGACGAGTTAGAATCAACAACTATCCTGTAGAAATGATACCACAAGAAACAGCACGCGAAACAATTTTAGCTCCACTTGAAGTTGCAGGAGACTTGAGAGACAAAGTAGACATTTCTGTTCGTGTTAGAGGTGGTGGCTATATGGGACAAGCAAGTGCAGTAGCTACTGCAATTTCCAGAGCACTTACTGGTTGGACTAAATTAAAGAAAGAGCCAAAAGATCATCCATTCCCAAAATCAGTAAGGGAAGATCTAAGAAAAAGAATTACAGAATTTGACAAGTATTTAGTTAGTGGCGACGCCAGAATGAAAGAACCAAAGAAATTTGGCGGTCCTGGTGCTAGAAGAAGAAAACAGAAATCATATCGTTAGACTGTGAAAGCTGTAATTTTAGCAGGTGGTAAGGGAACTCGGGGAAAGCCCTATACGGAATATTTTCCAAAAGCAATGACACCAATTAATGGCAAGCCGTTAATTGATTACATTGTAAAATATCTTGGAAATTCAAAACTAATTGATGGCATAATAATTATTGCAGATTTTAAAGGACTAGGAGGACAACTAAAGAACTATTACGAAACACACGCAAGATTCAAAAAAATTACATTTGTCCAAGATTCTCAAAGGGGAACTGGAGGAGATCTTCTTCACGTAGAAAAACACCTAAAGGGAGAATCAGAATTTTTACTCTGGTTTGTGGATAACCTGTGTTCCATAGACGTATACAGTATGCATGAATTTTTCAAAGAAAAAAACAGCATAGCCTGCATTGCCACTAGAACAAAACGAAAAGAAGAAACTGGTTTTGCCATAGTAAATAATGGGATAATTAAGAAATTCATAGAAAAACCAACAATACAGCTAGACATGTCTGAATGTTTAGGGATATACATCTTAAGCAAAGAGATTTTAAAAAAAATCAAAAAGAAAGAAAAACAAAAATCCATTAATCTTTCATTTGATATTTTGCAAGAATTTTCAAAAAATGAAATAATTAGTGCTTACGATATAGGAAACAAAGAGTGGTTAGACGTTGAATCACCAACTATTCTAGAAAGAAATGAAAAGACTGTTAAAAAAATTATAAAACAGATGGGACTTTAGATTTTTTTTCAAATTCAGTTATTTCTTTTTCATATTGTAAAGTTTGAGCTATTTCATCTAATCCTTCAAGAAGTATTTTCTTTTTGTGTGGATCAATCTCAAAAGAAATTTCTTCGGAGGGAGTTTTAATCAGTTGTTTTTCTAAATCAACTTCTACCTCACCTGTCTCTTCTTGTAGATGGTTTACCAGTTTCTGATCAAGTGTTATTGGTAATACACCATTTTTGAAGCAATTACTATAGAAAATATCTGCAAAAGAAGGAGAGATAATTACAGAAAATCCATAATCTTGTAGTGCCCATACTGCATGTTCTCTACTTGAACCACATCCAAAATTATCTCCCGCAACTAGAATTTTTGAATTCTGATACCTACTATCATTTAGAACAAAATCAGGGTTTGGTGCATCATTATCAAATCTCCAATTATAAAATAGATATTTTCCAAATCCAGTTTTATGAACTAATTTTAGAAATTGTTTAGGTATTATTTGATCAGTATCAACACTCACTTTGTCTAGTGGCGCGATTACCGTCTTTACTTTTGTAAATGGCTTCATCTTAATCAGATCCATTTTTCTAACATCAACAAAATGTCCTTCAATTGCAGCAGCTGCAGCCATCACAGGACTGACTAGGTGAGTTCTTCCACCAGCTCCTTGTCTGCCTTCAAAATTACGATTAGATGTGCTAGCACATCTCTCACCAGGAGATAAAATATCAGGATTCATTCCAAGACACATACTACATCCAGATTCGCGCCAATCAAAATTTGCATCTTTGAAAATTTTATCTAAGCCCATATCTTCTGCTTGTTTTTTTACCATTTGGGAACCTGGAACTACCATTGCATTAACATGCTGAGACACTTTTCTTCCTTTTACAACTCTTGATGCTTCGATTAAATCTTCTAATCTTGCATTAGTACAAGAGCCAATAAAGACTCTATCTAGCTTTATTTCAGTAATGGGAGTTCCGGGTTTCAAATCCATATATTGTAAAGCTTTTTCAGCACTCTTTTTACGATTAGGATCACCGTTAGAATACTCATCTGGACTTGGGACATTTTCAGTCACATCACAAGTCATACCAGGGTTTGTTCCCCAACTAACTTGTGGTGCTATATTATCTACATGAAGTGTGTAACTTTTTGCAAATTTTGCATCAGAATCAGTTTTTAGATTCTCTTTCCAATATTCGACTAATTGATCATAATTTTTGGGAGTGAATTTTCTGTTTCTCAAATAATCAAATGTTTTATCATCAGGTGCAATCAAACCAGCTCTTGCACCGCCTTCAATGGACATGTTACAAATGGTCATTCGTTGTTCCATTGAGAGTTCACTTACAGCTTCGCCCCTATATTCAAAAACCATCCCAGTTCCACCACCGGTACCTAGGTTTTTGATTATTGATAATATGATATCTTTGGCAGTTACTGCATGTGGGTTAGAACGTTTTCCTTCAATGTTTATTTCGTATGGTTTTGGTTTTTCAAGCCATAAGGTTTGCGAAGCCAAAACATGTTCTACTTCACTTGTACCAATGCCAAAGGCCAGTGCACCAAATGCACCATGAGTTGATGTATGGCTATCACCACAAACGATAGTGGTGCCAGGAAGTGTAATTCCTAGTTGAGGTCCTATCACATGCACAATTCCCTGATAGGGGCTTTGGACATCAAATAATTCTATTCCAAAATCCTTGCAGTTTTTTTCTAAAGTTTGAATTTGAATTGCAGATGTTTGATCAATGATTGGTAAACCTCGATCACTGGTAGG
>JAWVZS010000001.1:0-19897 GCA_033722055.1 Nitrosopumilaceae archaeon | reverse complement strand
GCCCCGGGAGGTTGGGTAGTAGCTGATATTGATGTAGGATTGTTGGCAGTCTTTGCCGTGATTGGATTTTTCCCAATCATAACAATTCTCTCTGCTTGGTCTGCTAACAGCAAATTTCCATTCATTGGAGGAATTCGTGCACTGCACCAAATGGTCTCCTTTGAAATTCCTCTTATTTTGTCACTGTTAGGAGTTGTAATACTTACAGGAACCCTAAACCTCACTGAAATTGTAGAAAGTCAAACAACTTTTCCGTGGATTATATTTTTGCCAATTGGCGCAATTGTATTCTTTATCTGCATGTTAGCTGAACTTGAAAGAATCCCCTTTGATTTACCAGAAGCAGAAAGCGAAATTGTAGCTGGCTGGTTAACAGAATTTTCAGGAATGATGTATGGCCTTGTACAATTAGGAACTTATCTCAAACTATATGCATTTGCAGCACTCTTTGTGGTTTTGTTCTTGGGTGGTTGGAACGGACCTATGCTATGGCCTCCATTCCCTGAAGAAATAATCACAAATGGAATCGAGTTAGGTCCAATTACTATGACTATTCCAGGATTACCACTATTTGAACAAGAAATGTTAAATGGCGCATTATGGTTCGTAATTAAAACAGTTTCAGTAATCTTCTTTATTTTACTACCACGAGGTGTCTTTCCAAGAATTAGAATTGACATGTTGTTATCATTAGGTTGGTACAAATTGATCGGTCTTGCATTCGTTAACATCTTTATAGCACTCGGATTGCTTTACGCTGGAGTCTTAGGACCCGGAGGTATGTTGTAATGGGAACTGCTACAGGAATTATCAAAGCATTAAACTCAGGAATTAAACACATAGCAGTAAAACGTTTCACATTAAGGTATCCTGAACAAAAATTAAAGTTCGTAGGGGATGGATACCAATTTGATCCAACAACTGGTGTTGGTATAGCCGGATACAAAGGTCGTCACATGCTATTTCATGATCACTGTACCGGTTGTCAGCTTTGCTCAATAGCATGTGAGGGAGTAGCTGAGGCAATTGCTATGGTCAAAGTTCCTGAAGAACACAAACAAAACAAAAAATCAATTATGCCACAAATTGACTATGGCAAATGTGTTTTCTGTGGACTATGCGTTGATGCGTGCCCATTCTATGCATTATACATGACAAATGATTATGAACTTTCTTCATTTTCAAAAGAAGGCCTAATCTATACTCCAGCACAATTACAGGTTAAACCATATGTTTCTCAAGATGCAGAAATTCAGATTACTGATAGAGGTGCAACACATGGCTGATTCAATTTTCCTTGCATTATCTGTTTTAACAATAGGTTCTGCAATTGCTGCACTAGAACTACGTTCTTTGGTGTATGGTTCTATTGCATTAATGGGAACTCTAGGTGGTGTTGCTGGATTTTTCTTACTTTTAGACTCGCCTTTTGTTGCAATGTTTCAGCTTGCAGTTTATGTTGGTTCTATTGCGGTATTGATTCTATTTACAGTCATGTTAGTAAAACGAGAGTTAATTTTCAATAAAGTTGAAGACAAGCGACGTAAGTGGGCTGGCATTGGTTTACTGCTTGTCTTTATTGTAGCATTGGGTTCTATTGTTGTAGATTCTGGAATAAAATCAATTGAAACTACTGAACCTGCAATCGATTTCAGAGAAATTGGTGCAGACTTTCTAACGTATTATTGGCCTGCTTTGGTGTTGATGGCACTCATCTTGGCAGGATCTGTTACAGGCGCACTTGTATTAGCTAGAAGAGAGGATGTGGAGAATGACCAACGAGCTGATTGATTTTGTATTAGTTTCTATTGCCCTCTTGGGAATAGGAATTTACGGACTTTCTGTAAAAAGAAATGCAATACGAATGTTATTTGCAGTTGAAATTGTAATCAATGCAGCAAATCTTAATCTAGTTGCATTTGCCAGATTCCTACCTCATAGCGGTGGTCAAACCCTTGCATTGTTCTCAATTGCTATTGCAGCTGCAGAAGTTGCTGTAGGTCTTGGATTGATAATTGTGGCATACCGTATGTACAAGAATATCGACGTTGCTGAATTTAGGAGTCTTAAAGGATAATGGAATACGCACTATTGCAGGCAGTTTTCTTGCCTCTATTGTTATCCCCAGTTGCCTATGTGATAGGTAGAAAAGCAGGACCCTCTCCTGCAATGTGGTTTACATTCGCTATTTTGCTTTATTGTACAATAATTATCATTCAAGGAGTTCTTGGTGGTACAGTAGAAGAGCATTATCCGTGGACTGAACAGTTTGGAGAATTTGGTTTCTTACTTGATGGCTTAGCATCTCCATTTGCAATAATGATTTATGTTCTATGTACAATCTTGGCACTTTATTCCAAGCCTTACATGATTCACAAATTCCATGAACAATATGAAGAACAACACAAACAAAGCTCAACTGCAGGTGGCCAAACACTAGTTGAATCTACTTCTCTTACTAATTATGTAAACAAACAATCTGGTCTCTACTTTGCACTATATCTTGTCTTTGCTATGGGTATGCTTGGAACTGTCATGTCAACTAACCTGATTGAATTTTATGTCTTCTTTGAGGTTATGTTAATTCCTGGTTTCTTTTTAGTAGCAATTTGGGGTGATGGTCCTAGACGTAAAATTGGTTTGATGTTTCTATTCTGGACACATGTTGGCGCTGTTGTTCTTTTACTTGGCTTCTTAATGATTGGGTTAACTATTGGAAGTTTTGACTTTGCTGATATTCGTGAATCAGAAATTCCTCCCGACATTGTCTTAATTTCAGCTGTTGCCATATCCATTGGACTTGGAGTTAAACTAGCTGTCTTTATGTTCCATATTTGGTTACCATGGGTTCACGGAGCAGCTCCTACACCAATAAGTGCATTATTGTCCCCTGCAATGATCGGAATAGGAGCTTATGGTATCTTTAGATTAATTGTTGAATTTTTACCAAATACATATTCGGATCTAGCAATTTGGTTCCACATTTGGGGATTGGTTACAATGATTTATGGAGGTGCAATGGCTTTGATGCAAGACGATATCAAACGATTGTTTGCTTACTCTTCAATAAGTCAAATGGGTTATCTTTTATTTGGAATAGGTTCGATGTCTGCACTTGGACTTGCAGGCGCAGAAATGATGTATATTACTCACGCTTTGGGCAAAGGCCTTCTCTTCATGATGGCAGGTATTTTGATAGTAAAGGTTGGTACACGTAGTATCTCAAAGCTTGGAGGGCTTGCAGGTAAAATGCCAATTACTGCTGTTTGTGCAGTGATTGGGGCTTTGACAATTATGGGCGTTCCTCCAACAAGTGGATTCATGGGAGAATGGATTCTATTTTACGGTGCTTTAGAAACAGCAATTGAAGAAGGTTCTACTCTTAGAGCAGTCACATTTGGTTTAGGTTTAGTTGCAACAGCATTAACAATGGCTTACATATTGTGGATGTTAAAACGTGTATTCTTTGGTAAAACACCTGAACATCTAACAAATGTCAAAGAAGCAAGCTGGTACATGACTGCACCAATGATGGTTTTAGCAGGATTTACAATTGTATTAGGAATTTATCCAGATATTTTCTTGGAGAGAATTTTACCATACATGAATGGAGTGTTGGGAGTGTAAAATATGGCAACTGAAACTTTTGGATTACCATTTGAAGTAGGAGCTGCAAGTGCTTGGTTAGTTTGGATTCTTCCATTTGTAGCTGCATTAATTATTCCTGCAGTTGGAAAAGCATCAAAGAAATCTACTGGTTATGTTGCAGTTGCGTTTGCATTAATGAGTGCACTTTCAGCTGCATCTTTATTGCCAATGGCACTTGATGCGCATGAAATTCATGATCAAATAATGTGGATTAATGCAATTGGTTTAGAAGCTGGAGTCTTAGCTGATCCACTTTCCGTAATTATGGCAAACGTAGTTGGTTGGATATCTTTCTTGATTATGATTTACAGTACAGGTTACATGAAGGGTGACAAAGACATTACTAGATTCTGGTTCTGGATGATGTTCTTTATTGGTTCTATGCAATTAATTGTACTTTCTGATAATCTTCTCCAAGTATTCTTTGGATGGGAAGGTGTGGGACTTGCATCTTATGCGCTGATTAGCTTTTGGTATCGTGATAAAAAGAAAGATCATGTCGGACAAGAGGGACGTACTTCCCTTGGATTGTTGGATTATTACTCGCCTACTCATGCTGGTATGAAGGCATTCATCATGACCAAAGTCGGCGACGTGATGATGATTGCAGGAATGCTTTTGATATTCTTATTTGCAGGAACCTTTGGATTCCGCGAACTAATGGACGATACTGCTTGGGCAACAGCAATGTCTGCTCAAGGATTATTGGTTCCAGCCTTTGTGTTGTTATTTGGTGGTGCAGTAGGAAAGTCTGCGCAATTTCCATTAAATGAATGGCTCTTAGAAGCCATGACTGGACCTACTGCTGTATCTGCATTAATTCACGCAGCTACTATGGTTAAAGCAGGTGTTTTCCTTGTTGCAAGAATTGGACCAATAGTATTTGCATTAGGTGCTGCTGGAATCCTTGCAGATCAATTCTTTGAGATTGTTGCATGGGTAGGAGCCATAACTGCATTGTTATTGGCAACACAAGGAATGACTAATCCAGAAATCAAAAAGGTTCTTGCATATTCTACTGGTTCTCAAATAGGTTACATGATGTTAGCATTAGGTGTTGCAGGATTATCACATCAATATGTTGATGGATACACTGCAGGATTCTTCCATCTAATTTCACATGCAATGTTTAAAGCGTCTCTCTTTATGGCCGCCGGTTCCTTGTTGCATGTTGTAGGCTCTCGCTTCATGACTGACATGGGTGGCCTCAAAAAACATATGAAAAAAACATATGCATTCATGTGGGCAGCAGGTCTTGGATTAATGGGAGCTCCATTTATCACAACAGGATTTATGAGTAAAGATGCAATATTTGCAGCAGTTTACGAATCTGGAGCTGAACACTCTATGATACTTTATGGCATTGCAGTATTAGCTGCAGTAATTACGGCATTTTACACAACAAGAATGCTTGGATTGGTATTTTATGGTCCAAAGAGTCAGCATATTCAAAAAATGGAAGAAGAAGGTCATCCTCCACATGAAGCTCCTATGTCTATGTGGGCTCCATACGGTATCTTAGCAGTATTGACTATTGGTTTAGGACTAATTGCATTTTCAGTTGAAGGAGGATTGCATCACTTGTTTGAAGAATATCTCGATCATAGCTTTGGTATTCATTATGTTGCTCATGAAGCAGGAGCTGCCTTTTTGCCCCCACCATTTGATCATCTTAATCCAATTGCATTGGGTTCCTCAATTACAGCATTTGCTATAGGCATTGGGTTAGGATATATTTTCTATATTGGCAGATGGGTGGATCCAGTAAGGTTTGTCAATTCTAATATTTTCTTTTATGCTATACACAAAATAATTCTAAACCGTTGGTATCTTAATGCCATAATCTATTGGTGTTTTGTAGTTGCCCCGTTGTGGTTGGCAAGAGGAATATTCAGATACTTTGAGAAGACAGCAATTGATTATGGTATGAATGATGGATTCCAAAAAGCAGTAGGATGGGGAGCCAAAGTTGTTCAAGGAACCCAAACTGGTGTTGCACAATCATATCTATTCGTATTTGGAGCTGGACTACTATTTGTGGTCTTGATATTGTTAATCTAGGAGGAATGATGAGATGTTAGAGATTACTTCAACCCCACTGATAATAATTGCAATTCTTGGAACTATCGGAGTTCTTCTTCCAGTTATCAGTATTGCACGAAAAGAACGTGGTTCTAATTCATTTTATGCTGCAATTGCATTTGGAGCCTTAATTGTTTCAATTGGATATGTTGCATACCAACTAACAACAGAACACATTCTGCCTTCTGCTTTATTTTCAGAAGATGTTCTAGTTGATGATACATTTGGTGGATTATTTGCAATTGCAATGCTAATTGTTGCAATTTTCACAACAGTTGGTTCGTTTAACTATATGCGAAAACAAAACCATCCTGCTGTTTACTATTCGTTGATTTTACTTTCAACAATTGGTATGGTTTTGGTTGCATATTCAACTGATTTGGTTATGTTGTTTGTAGCATGGGAGTTAATGAGTATTCCAACTTATGTTCTAGCTGGATTTATGAAAAAGAATCCAAGCTCAAACGAAGCTGCACTCAAGTATTTCTTATTTGGAGCACTTTCATCTGCAATCATAGTTTACGGTATCTCATTAGCTTATGGTATAACTGGCTCTACAAATATTGCTGAAGTTATTGAAGGATTTGCAAATGTAGACTCTAGTCTATTACCACTTGCATTACTTTCTGTTGGAATGTTTATTGCCGGATTTGGTTTCAAGATGGGTCTAGTTCCATTCCATATGTGGTTGCCTGATACATACGAAGGCGCCCCACCTCCAATCACTGCTATGTTAGCTGCTGGAACTAAGAAAGCTGGATTTGCAGCAGCTATACGCATTGTTGTTTTAGGAATGGTTACACTCAACCTAGATTGGACACTGGCTCTTGGAATAATTGCTGTTATGACTATGACTATTGGTAACGTTGCAGCAATTATGCAAAAGAATCTTTCAAGAATGCTTGCATATTCTAGTATTGGTCATGCTGGATACATTTTGATTGGTTTGTCTATTGCCCCATTTTCATCACTAGGACTTCAAGGCTCACTATTTCATATTTTGAATCATGCTGTAATGAAAGGAGCTGCCTTTATCGCAATCGCTGGTATAGTGACTACTCTTGCTGTTACACATCTAGACAAATTGAAAGGTCTTGGACGTAAGATGCCAATCACATCACTAGGATTAGTTATTTCACTTTTGGCACTTGCTGGTGTTCCACCTCTAAATGGATTCTGGAGTAAATTGATGCTGTTTGGTGGTGCCCTTGATGCAACTAGTGCTGTATGGTGGGCTCCGTGGCTTGCAATAGCTGGAGTTCTAAACAGCGCTTTATCATTAGCTTACTATGGTTGGATTATGAGAAAGATGTACTTTGAGGGAGAAACAGAAAAGAGAGTTTCTGAACCAAAATCAGTAATAGCTGTAATGATATTTTCAATAATATTCATGGTAGGATTAGGAGTCTATCCAGATCCAGTAATTAATTTCGTTGAATCTGCAACACCTGTAGTTTCAGGCTTTATGCCTTAAACATTGTAAATTTAATTAGATTTTCTAAATTATTTTTAGATTCTGAGTCTGGAATTTTTCTTAATCCTGTCCTTGCTTTATCTGCAAATTCTTTTAACAAATCCTCCATTTTGTTAAAAACATCTCTAGGATCTGAACTTTTTTTAATTAATAGATTGAATAATTTATCTTCATTTTTCCAATCAAGCAAATCATCTCTTATTTGATAAGCAATTCCAATATTTTTTCCATATTCTGTTAATGCTTCTATCTGTTCTTCTGTACCATTTGCTATTATGGCACCAATTCTTGCTGCAACTTCAAATGCAGTAGCTGTTTTGTATTCTATCACTTTTAGATAGTCATCAAATGTTACATCTTCACTTGACTCTAGTCTACCTTCTATCATTTCGCCTTCACTCATAAGCATGGCAGTTGTGGCAAGATCCTTTGTTATTCTAGCATTATTTAGCCTAGATGAAATTGCAAGTATTAATCCTAATACAAAATCTCCAGTTAGTATGCTTGTATTATAGCCATATTTTATGTGAAATGGATCTTTTTGTCTTCTTAGAGTTTCATTATCAATAATATCGTCATGAATAATCGATTCCATATGCAAAAATTCTACGGCACAAGCAGCTGAAAATGTATTGTCATCAATCTTTCCTACACTTTCTGCAGCTAGTATTAGAATAATTGGCCTAATTCTTTTCCCATCTTCTAATGAATATTTTAATGGTCCAATAAATTCTGATTCTGAATATAGTGATAGTTCTTTCTCTAATGCTTGATTGATTTTTTTGATATAATTTCCATAAGTATCAAGTAGAGGATTAACTTCGATATTTTTTCTGTCCAATCTTCTAATGAAAAACTTTCTAATTACTAATTAAATCTTGGTGCTCCAGTCGGGACTTTCATCAATAGATTTTGAACCCGAGATCTCCGCCTTGAAAGGGCGAAATGCTTGACCGGTCTACACCACTGGAGCCCGTTTGCATCGGGTTATTTTATACTTAAAATCGTTTGGGAACAACAAAGATTTTTTTATTGGCGACTTTGGATTACAAACATGAATATCATAAAATGTATTGATGAAATGATTGAGGAAAGAAGTTTACTAAAACACCCATTCTATCAAATGTGGTCTGATGGAAAACTAACTCTTGATTCATTATCTGGTTATTCAAAAGAATATTTTCAATTGGTAAAACAAGTGCCATCTTTTATGACTCCAATTATTCAAAAGGCCCCTGACTATGTAATGTCTGAATTGATTGAAAATCAACAAGAAGAATCAGATCATATTCAACCTTGGATTAAATTTGCAGAAGCACTAGGAATAACACAAAAAGAATTACTTGAATATCAAGGATTAGAAAAAACAAACAAAGCAGTTTCTAATCTAGGCTCTCTTATGGATTCGTATGAAGGTGGTGCCTGTGCAATGTATGCATTTGAAAAAGAAATTCCCAAAATAAGCCAAACAAAACTAGATGGTTTGGCTGAGTTTTATGACATATCAAGTGAAAATGCTACTGAATATTTCAAGCTCCATACAGAAGCTGATATTCGACATGCAGCAGCATGGAGAGGTATCATTGAAAACGCTACAACAAGTCAAGATGAATTGATTGAAATTGCAGATAAATCAATTGATGCACAAAACTTGTTGCTTGATAGTTGTTATGATGCATACTGCTAGAACTTCATAACATTTTATACCTTAGATTTAGCCCAATTTTTCTAGGGCCCGTAACTCAGCTTGGTAGAGTAACCGACTCATAATCGGTGAGCCATGGGATCGAAGCCCATCGGGCCCATTGTAATTCAATTAGTTTTAAAATAAGAATTTGTATACTACAGTGGCTGCAATGAAGAATCAGAGTTATATCTGAAAAATGATGTAAAGGCATTTGTCTGAGCTGCCAAAATCTTAGTGTTTGATTTGTTCCTTTACTTTGTCCAGTATTGTTTGATCTATGAGATTTTGTTCATGTAATGTTTTTGTTATTTGTAAAACATCAATTAATGAATGCATTGTGATGTCCTGCTCTTTTAGTGCGGTATCTGCCCCCTCCATTCTATCTACTATAACATATGCTTCATCGATAACCACTTTTTCATCTTTTAGAGCTTTTATTCCATTTATCACAGAACCCCCGGTAGTTGCAACATCGTCTATCATCAAAACTTTCATTCCCTGCTTAATTTTACCTTCAATTAGTTTTGATGTTCCATAATCTTTTGGTTTGTTTCTAACATAGATTAGAGGTTTTACAGTTTCTATGGCAAGCGCTGAAGCAATAACCAATCCACCTGTTGGTACAGAAACAATAGCATCAAAACTTCCTAATCCGGTTGTTTCAGTAATCTTGTTTTGCAAATACTTTACCATCTTCCTGAATTCATGTGGATAACTTGGAACTAGCCTCAAATCTACATAGTATGAACTCTTCTTTCCACTGGCTAGTGTGAAATCGCCGAATTTTATGATCTGATTTTGATACAGAAATGTTGCAAATTCTTTTACAAACTCCATACCAAAATTAACTACACTGGATTTATTTTGGTTTATGTTCTTGTTTAGTTGTGCCTGAAATCTGGTTGAATTATGGTTCTACTGATGTTGTATTGGATATTAGGGCAGAAAATCTTGATCAAAAAATAGATTCTGAGGGCAAAATTCTAGAAGATCAACAAATTTCTGAAAAATTAGCCACCATTGATCTTAACAAACCAATGGAAATTGTGGTAATGCACAACTCTAGATCTGTTCAAAAAATTATTTCGTCTCTATTTACATTATGTGAACAAAAATCCGCACCATTTCCAAAAATTTTAGCAAATAAAACTATTATGAAATCAGTAAAAAGCGGATTACCGGAAGGCAGCGCAATAGAGGAATTTACTGAATCTAAAATCTCAGATTCTGATCTTGTCTTTATTGGAGAAATTGAGTTAGATGGTTTATTTGGATATGAAACCATTGCAACTAGATTAATCAAAAAATTCGGTCAAGAACATATGTTGTCTGCATATGCAAAACGGAAAGGAAATTTTCCCACACCGGGCCAAATCTCAGAAGGTTTTGGTGAAGCAAAAAAATTTTCAGATAATTTTGAAATTCAAGCAATTGAAATCGTAGCTAATTCAAAAGGAATAGTTGATTTTGCAATTGATCATCCTTCAAAAACTGCTAGTCTTTACAACGCAATGGAATCATTTGCAATCAAAGATGTTGGTGAACATAAATCTATGATAATTAGTACAGGAAAGAATGCTAGTAATGATACACTTGACAAGTCCTTTTCATCACTCTGGAATTGTAATGCAGCAATAAAAAATGGTGGACTAGCAGTATTGATTGCTGAATGTAAGGAAGGTCTTGGTTCAGATGCTTTGCAACAATACATTGAAGGAAGGTTAAGTCTAGACAAATTACGTAATCCCTCAAAATACATACAAGGAATGGAAAACCTATTGTTTTTGTCTGAGGTTCGTAAAAATTTCCAAATAGGTCTTGTTTCTATTCTTCCAGAATTTTATGTAAAAAAACTTGACATGATTCCTCTTCCTGGAATAAAATATACTATGGATTACATACTCAAAACGCAAGGTGCAAGACAAAAAGTAGCTGTTGTTTCTGATGGCGCCCGTTTATTGTTACGGTAGCAATCCAGTAGGTAAGGGTGCACAAAACACAGCTAAAATGATTATTCCTACATATGCTAGCTTTCTGTTTTTTGTTAATGGAGAGACATCATCTAATGGTGTTGCACTAGGATTCCTTGCACTCAGAGCTAGGATTAGTATCGCCATTAACCAATAATCAAGTAAAACCAAAATTCCCATACTGCCATAAGTAGCATATCTGTGAAGCTTTGCGCCCAAAAGTGTTCTAGCTAAATGCCCTCCATCTAATTGCCAAGCAGGAAGCATATTCAGAAATGTAATTAAAAATCCAATCCATGATGCCCATAAAATAGGTGTAAGAATTACTTCTTGTCCTGGTCCTCCTTTTCCAAAAAGTGCTAATGCTCCTTTGAGAAATAGTGGTTCTCCAAATGAAAATTCTACTAGATTTCCTTCTTCAAAAAACTTCTCAGCAATATCTGCTTCAATCACTGGTGCAGTATATGCTCCAAATAATGCAACAACTATGGCTACAATTAATCCTGCAATTGGTCCTGCAATTGCCACATCAAATAAGATTTCACGATTGATTGTCAATCCCCTTGATTGAATAAATGCACCAAATGTCGGAATTCCAATTATTGGTAACCCTGGAATAAAGTATGGCCAAGTAGTTTTTAGCTTGTGTATTCTTGCCGCAAGTAAATGCCCTGATTCGTGTACTCCTAAAATTCCTAAAAGTGCTAATGTGTAAACTCCTGCTATTTGCAGAGGATCTCCGATATCTACAATTGAATTTGTACCCACTGTTCTATAGTATCCGTCAACCATAACGAATCCTATGACAACTGCAAAGAGAATCCTTGGTGTCCACGAAGCGTTTAGAATTTTATTTTGTTTTTTAGGCGCAAATCTCTGAATGATGATATATTTGCATCCTTCCATCTGTTCTAGTTTACATGCATAATTCATTGTTTCTAATTTTCTTGCCAAATCTGCAAATTTTGATTTGAAATTCATGTCTTCTATTCTGAATTCCATTGCATAGAGACTTTTAGTATAATCACTTACCTCAAACATTGAATTTACTAAGGAAATAACGTCATCTTGGGTAGGACTGCTCATGTACTATCTGCCTGTTTCCTTTACATTAAATGCCTTTTGTGGTTTAAAATTAAATATTTGAAATCAATCATATTTTGTAAATGCAAGTAATTCTAAGGGAGTCCGGAGACTGTGTTTTTAGACGAGCAGAACAAAGTGATTTGATCCCCGTAATGGAAATCAATCTTAAAACACTCCCTGAACATTATTCAGACTATTTTTACGAAAGTCTGCTAGCTGAAATTCCTGAGGCCTTTATTGTAGCTGAAGTTAATGGAGTCCACGCAGGCTATATTATGTGTAAAACAGAATATGGATTTTCTAATTTCAAAAAATTAGGATTTGTCAAAAAGGGTCATGTAGTATCTGTTGCAGTTTTACCAGAATATAGAAACAGGGGAATTGGACGCATTTTGGTAGAAGAAGCACTAAATGGAATTAAACAAAGAAAATGTGATGAGCTTTACTTAGAAGTAAGATGTAGTAACACTGATGCTGTTAGGTTGTATGAAAAACTAGGATTTATTATCAAACAACAGCTAAAGACCTATTATCGTGATGGTGAAGATGCCTATCTTATGGCCATTGAGCTCAGCTAATTAAAACAAATAATAAGTCACAACCAAAAATTTTTCCAAATGGATAAACGAAAATCTACTGGAATCACAATATTTCTTTTATGTATAGGCGGATTTTTTCTTTATGCATATTTGTTGATGTTGTCTGAATGGAGTCCTGTAATTATGCAACTATCTGTATTGATGATTGTAGGTGCATTTCTTGGAATCATTGCTTGGATTGGCTACACAATGGCTACTACCAAACGTTCTCCCGCATCAATTAGCTTTGATGATGAATAATTATTTTGATATCCTTACATCAACTACAGTTTGGTAATATCTTGGACCAACAGCTCTTACAATCTTTGACCCTAGAATTTCTGATTGAACAGGAGTTATACTCAAAAAATGCTCTTCAGATTGTTTTCCTGCTTGAGATTTTTTATCTGCATGAATATGGGAATAATAATGAATAATACCATTATTTTTTGTAGCTGATATTGCTGACTCTAAAAACTCATCTGATCTTTCCGGTAACAGCATTAAAGTTCTATCGCTTTTGTCTTGCAGCTTTTCTTCAATAATTTCTGCAGCATCTCCGTTAATTGATATTACTTCTCCTGCAAGTTTGTTTATCTGAATGTTTTTTTCACATAATTCTGACGCAATAGGATTTACATCAATACTGTAGACTTTGGCCTTTTTTGACTTGGCTATCATTATAGAAAACATTCCTACCCCTGCAAACATGTTCACTACGGTTTCATTGTTTTTTGTTAATTCAGCAATTCTTTGCCTTTCTGTTGACAGTCGTGGAGAAAAAAAGGCTTTTTCAACATCTACTAGGAATCTACAACCGTGTTCTCTGTATTGGGTCTCTGTTTTGTCTTCACCTGCTAGAATCTCGAGTTTTCTAGTCCTATAATCCCCTTTAACATCTGAGGCTTGATAAAAGACGCTTTTTGCAACCTTTACTTCGTTTAGAAGAACTTCGCCTATCTTTTTTTTCTTTGATAGTAACGAATCAGGTATTCGAACAATTATGATATCTCCTATCTGATCAAATGCAGAAATTAATTCATTACTTTCTTCTGCACTAAGTATATCCTTTAATGCTTCTTTTAGCATCCGTGTCAATTTTTGTAGTAGAAATTGCCTGAGGATTTCTGTTGTTTGTCTAGTCTACTGTCTATTTTGTTTACTCTTGGTCTCATGCTTTTCTCATCTCTCCTAAATGACATATCCAATGATTTTAGAAATTGATTCATAGCATCTGCTTTTGGTAATGGTGTTGTTGCATGTCCCTTTAATCCAGATGTTCCTTCAAAAAGTACAATCTTGTCTGATATTAGATCCATCAATTGAAGATCGTGATCAATAATAATTGCTGATTTTCCAAATGAACGAACAAATTTCTGAAGGAATTTTGCAATAGCAATTCTATCTTCAACATCAAGAAATGCAGAAGGCTCATCAAGTGCATACAAATCTACTTTTTGCAAAAGACATGCAGCTACTGCAACCTTTTGAAGCTCTCCGCCTGAGAGGGTTTTTACAGATTTGTTGTATAGTTTTTTAATTTTTAATGGATCAATAATTTGTTCTTCTTCTATACTGCCTTCGATTGGGTTTTCGTTTGCTTTATCTAATAATTCAACTACTTCGATATCTATATCGTTTTGTAGATATTGTGGTTTGTATGCAATCTTTACTTTTTTGTCTACTTCTCCTACGTCTGGTTTTTCAACGCCTGCAATCATTTTCATCATTGTCGTTTTTCCTAGTGCGTTTGCACCCATTATTCCTAGTACTTCGCCTTTGCTTACTTGACCTGGTTCAATAGTAACTGAAAATTTTGCAAATTTTTTTTCTAGCTTAGGATATTTTATGATACCTTCAGCTTCTTGGAATTCTTCTGCCTTTGATGAAACATCAAAACTAAATTTTTTGTCTCTGAATCGAACATTTTCTGTAGGTAGATATCCATCAAGAAATACGTTAATTCCAATCTTTGTTGAAAGTACACTTGATACTATGCCATATGCTGCAGGTTCTCCATATAACACTTCGATATAATCACTAAGAAAATCAAGCAAAGTCAAATCATGTTCAACAACCATTACGCTTTTTCCCAATGCTGCAAGACTCTGAATTACTCTAGCTACTCCTGTTCTTTGAAATACATCATTATATGAAGATGGTTCATCAAAAAAGTAAAATTCTGCATCCTTTGCTGCAGCAACTGCTACGGCAATTCTTTGTAATTCTCCACCACTCAATTCTTTAAGTTTTTGATCAACTGAATTCTCTAATCCTAGTTCTTTGATTAATTCATCCCCTACTTTTCTTTCATCATATTTTGCAATAAGCTCTTTTCCAGTTCCATCAAAAGCTTCGGCAATATTGTAAACTTGCTGTGGTTTAATTGATGCCCGAATTTTTCCCTGCTGAATCTTTTCAAAATGTGCTTTCAATTCGGTTCCACTATAATACTTTAAAATTTCATCCCAGTCTGGTGGTTTTTCATAATTTCCAAGATTTGGCTTTAAATTTCCAGAAAGTATATTCACTACGGTACTTTTTCCCATACCATTTCTTCCCAACAGTCCTACAACTTCGCCTTTTTTTGGAGTAGGCAGTCTATACAACCTAAATGAGTTTGGCCCATACTGGTGAACTTTGTCTGTTGCTAATTCTGATGCCAGATTTACAATTGTAATTGCATCAAATGGGCATACTTTTACACAAATTCCACATCCATTGCACAGATTTTCATCGATTTGAGCTTTTTTCGATTCTTCACTAATTACGATACAATCTGCTCCTGACTTGTTGACTGGGCAGTATTTTATGCATTCTAGACCGCATTTTTTTGGCTGACACAAATCCTTGTCTAAAACTGCTACTCTGTGCGTCATGTCGTAATTCGAGTGATCCTAGTTTTATATCTGCTTGAATTTTTGGAGTTACCTTAATAGATAAGAAAATGAAATTAATGTACAAGCCGGCCATAGCGTTAGGGTGCGACCCAATCCCATTCCGAACTTGGAAGTCAAACCTAACGTCGCTGTTGTGCTACTAAGATGCGAGAGCTCTTGGGAAGCAACAGTGCTGGCATCTTTTCAATTACTACAAATCAATTGTATGTTTTAATATCCCTATTTTGAGATTTTTTCATGGATCTTGATAAATTTTGCAATGATATTATGACACTTGACTCAAAAATTAGATTTGCCGGTATACTGGGACGAAATGGTGACATTATTGGCGGTGGACACAATGTTTTGGCAGATAAATTACTATCTACTTCTGAATCAAAAATGTCTTTTCATTATAGTGCACAAAGGTGGGATTCCTTTCAGAACTTGGCACATAAAATTGGAAATGAAAAATATTCCATAACCGAATTTGAAAAGGTCAAATACATTAGCATACCACTTGATAACAAAAATCTGATTCTAATTAGCTCTGATACTGATTGTGATCATGGAAATGTTGTCAACGAAGTACTAAAACTAAAAGAAACCCAAGAGTGATTATGTTTTGGTAAATTGTTCTGTATGTGGTAAAGAATTCTCTGATGATATTCGGTTTCTTAATCATATGATGGAACAACACGGTTTCAGAAACCCCAATATTGGCAAGCCTGACAGAAATAGTAGAGGCTATTAATTTAATTCGCTTAAAATATCTTTTAATGTTGCAATCTCGTCATTTAAAAAATCTACAGTTGAAATTACAGTTGTTTTAGCATCATCTGACATTTTATACTTCATTTCCTTTTGAATGAGTTTTACTAACTCCTCTCTTTCCATAATTAAGTCATTTAATCTCATAATCGCATTTTCAGTTGTCAAATCTTCTCCATTATTTTATGTGTAGTGATTTGGGTGAAATCAATAACATGTATGTATTTACGAACATTGTGACCTCATATTGAATATAATTACAATTTTTCTTATTCATACAGTTCACATTGTTCTTTTGTATAATAACCTGCGAACAAATTTTCAATTATGAGAATTGCATTTTTAGATATTTTGTAAATAATCTAAAATCAATCTAACTCCAAAACCTGTGGCTCCTTTGGAATTGTATGGTTTCTCTTTTGTTGCTTGTTGTTTCCATGCAACACCTGCAATGTCAAAATGTGCCCATGGGGTTTTCTCAACTGCATTTTTTAAGAATGCAGCAGCAGTTATAGTTCCTGCAGCTCTTCCTATTCCCATGTTTTTCATGTCTGCAACATCGGATTTTATCATGTCCATATAGTCATCATTTAACGGTAGTCTCCATACTTCTTCTGCAGTATTTTCTGAAGATAGAACAATTTTTTTTGCAAGACTGTCATTATCTGAAACCAATCCTGCAACATTGTTTCCAAGAGCAACTATGCATGCTCCAGTAAGAGTTGCAAAATCAATTATTGTCTTTGGGGAATAATGTTTTTCACCATATGCAATAGCATCAGCTAGGATTAATCTACCCTCTGCATCTGTGTTTAAAATTTCAGCTGTTTTTCCACTGTATAGTTTTATTATGTCTCCTGGTCTGTATGATTCTCCACCTGGCATGTTTTCCACTGATGGAATTATTCCTACTACATTAATTGGAAGTTTTAATTCTGATATGGCTTTCATAATTCCAAAAACATTACAACCGCCACACTTGTCAAATTTCATTTCATCCATTTTTTCTCCTGGTTTTAATGAAATTCCACCAGTGTCAAAAGTTACAGCCTTTCCAACAATTACAATTGGTTTTTCATTTGATTTTCCATTGTGTTCTAAAATAATTAACTGTGGCTCATTTTTACTTCCCTGACCTACAGCTGTTATTCCACCAAATCCTTTATTCTTTAGCTCTTTTTTCTGGATAATCTTACATTTCAATTTATTTTTGGATGCAATTTTTTTTGCTATTTCACTTAATTTTTTAGGTGGACACTCATTTGGTGGCAAGTTTGCTAAACTTTTTGTAAAGTTAACTGCATCAGATACTGTTTCTGCAGTCTTTATGATTCTGAGATTTTTGGAAGATTTTGAAACAATCAGGTTTAGGTTTGGAATGTTATTCTCTTTTTTTGATTTGAATTCTTCAAATTTGTATAATGATAATTTTACCCCTTCGATGATTTGCCTTAAAGATTCTTCAGATTTTAAAACATCATCTGGTGGACAAATTATTGTAAATTCTTTTAATTTTAGTTCTCTTGCTTTTTGTGCAATTTTTCCTGAAACAAATCTAAGTGTATCCTTATTGATTTTTTGTTTTTTTCCTATTCCTGCAATTAGAATTCTCTTTGGTTGAATTTTTCCAGGACTTGGAATTATTGAAATTTTACCAAATTTACCTTCAATATCTGCTATAGATTGGGATACAGAAGAAATATTTTTGTCTATTTTTTCAATTCCCAAAATTTTTTTTTGATCTTCTAGAACAAATCCACACAGCATGTCTGTTTTTACTGTTAATGGATTAGATTGAATGGCTTTTATTTTCACACAATTCTTAAATTTCTGGCATTATTTAGATTTAAACTATAATTTATTACACTCTTGAAGAACTTCGTTTAAAATTGATGAGAAACTTACCGAAGAAGCTGTTTCCTTGATCTTTTTTGCCTGCCTGTTTCTGATTTTCTTTACTATTTCTTCATCTAACATTACAGTAATTCGTTCTGCCACTAGGACGAAATTCGAACTTGGATATTAAAACCTACGTTTACTCTTCTATTATGAAATTAAGATATACTTTATGAATAATTCGAATCAGAATCCTTCCAACTTTTCAAACGTAATCTTTTTGCTATTGGAAAGAAGACTTGCAGATCGTAAAAAAACTGCTTTACTATTTTTACAATGTAATTGTTCAGCAGAATCTATTTTTGTTTTCGTTAATTTGTTGTTTTTTGATAACAGTCCTTTCATTAAAGGTAGTAATGCTGCTCTTCCTCCATAAGCTGTTTTATCATCAATATACCAAAACATTTCCAAAGCAGATTTATCCAAAATTTGCTCTCTAATTTTTTTACCTTTTTCTGAATAATGGCCTATCATGGTAAATTTACCCCTAGCCAAAAAATTTACAAATTTTGCAAATTTTACACACAGATAACATTGATTATCATAAACAACTATGGGCTGCATTTCATTCACACTCATTCTTTATCTTCGATCAGATTAAAAATTTTAGAAGTAGATTTTTATTAAATTTCACAAGGTATGGAACAAGCATGGGGCTTAATTATTATCAAATAAAGAAAAATGTTCTCAAAGCCCGTAAATTGGTTATTAAAGGGACATCTGCTGCAGGTTCTGGACATCCTGGAGGCTCATTTTCTATGGCAGAGATTTTAGGTTGTTTGTTATACAAACACATGAGATATGATCCTACCAATCCACTTTGGGAAGATCGTGATAGATTAGTACTCTCAAAGGGTCATGCGTCACCGGGTTTGTTTTCTCATCTATGTATTGCAGGATATTTTCCAGAATCTGAAATTGAAACTTTGCGCAAATTTGGAAGTCGTCTCCAAGGACATCCTGATCTAAAATGCCCTGGCGTTGAATTCTGTGGAGGTTCTCTTGGAACTGGTTTATCGTATTCTATTGGAATAGCACTTGCTGCAAAACTAGATCAAAAAAATCACCATGTCTATACGATTATTGGTGATGGAGAATCTGATGAAGGCCAAATTTGGGAAGCGTCAATGGCAGCTGCAAAATTCAAGCTAGACAATTTAACAGTAATTTTAGATCGAAATTTCATACAACAAGACTCTTACACAGAAAAAGTCATGCCTCTTGATGAAGAACTAGTAGGAGATGATCTTTCTGAAATGTGGAAAGATGCATCTCGTTGGAAGACTGGAGACAAATGGAGAGCGTTTGGTTGGAATGTGATTGAGATTGATGGCCATAGAATTGAACAGATAGATGCAGCAATTACAAAGGCAAAATCCACAAAAGGAATTCCTACACTGATTATTGCTAGAACAATAAAGGGAAAAGCCGTTGAACATATGGAAGATAACCCTCAATGGCATGGAAAAGCACCATCAAAAGACATTGTTCCAATAATTAATTTAGAATTAGACTCTCAATTCATGATTGCTCCGTCAATTATTGCCGGAGATATGTCTAATCTAGAAAATGAAGTAAAAAGATGCGTTAATGGAAGAGCAGATTATATTCATCTCGATGTCATGGATGGACAGTTTGTTCCAAACAAAACTTTTGATCATACAAAAATAAAAGAACTCAGACCACTAACTGTAATCCCATTTGATACCCATTTGATGATTGATGAACCTGTCAAACATGTTCAAGATTATGTTGATGCAGGAAGCGATATTGTAACTGTACATGCAGAAGTTTGTAATGAATCAAGCTTTGGTGAAATTCATGAT